>JAOAEA010000061.1 GCA_026417035.1 Burkholderiales bacterium | reverse complement strand
GGCCCGGTTCGGGTTTCTCTCGGTCGGAATCGTGGACGGCTCCGCGAACGCGAACGCAGCCCTGTCGATCGCCCTGAACGACCCGGGCACGAACGCGTCCGACGGACGCATCGACCTGCGCGAGCTGGTGAACGGGCTCTCGAGTATCGGCACGCTGGCGACCGTGAACCTCACCGGCTCGGCGAACATCACGCTGCCGCTTTCCATCCCGTTCCTCGGCGTGACGCCGGGGCCCGACACCGCGATCGTCCTCGACTGGTCGGACATCAAGGACCCGTCCACGATCGACGTCCAGCTCCCGGACAACCTCCTCGACCTGCCCAACTTCACCAACATGGACGCGGGCACGTTCGTGAGCCTGCTCGGGCAGATCGCGAACTTCCTCGAGGACTTCCGCCGCAACTTCAGCGCCACCGACATCCCGTTCGTCGGGCCGGCGCTCGACGACGTGCTGAAGTTCGCCGACCAGTTCCACGACGCGCTGCTCTACGACGACAACGACACGGACACCACGGCCGACGACACGCCGAAGCTCCTCGACGCGAACAACGCGCCGACCTTCACGACGGTGCAGGAGCTGGTCGCGAAGCTCGTGGCGATCCTCGGGCCGGGCGTACCGGTCGCCTACAACCAGGCGACCGACGAGCTCACCTTCGATCTCGACCTCTCGGGCACGCTCGGCCAGATCGACGTGCCGGTGAACTTCAGCCTGGTGGATCTCGCACCGCTCCTGGAGCTCTCGAGCACGAGCGCGATCCGTCTCACGGCGAGCGGCGGCCTCTCCCTGCGCATCGGCGTGTACCTCGGCGACGCCGGCGCGGTCGCGCTCTCGGACAGCTCGGCGCTGTCGGGCCTCAAGAACGGCATCACCTTCAGCGACCGGCTCAGCATCGTGCCGCCGGCGGACGTGCGCGTGGTGTACGGGCGGCTCTCCGGCGACGCCGAGTTCACGCTCGCCCGCAACGGCGCGGCGCCGGTGACGATCGCGCTCGCGCGCAGCGTCACCGAGGGCAACGCGACGCTCGCCGACATCGCGGCCGACATCAACGCGGCGATCGGGCTCACTTCGCTCGCCGGGCTCGTCACCGCGAGCGTCGACAACAAGGGCACGCCGGACAACGCCGCCGACGACCAGCTCGTCCTCGCCGGCGACGGGGCGACCACCTCGCTCGTGCTCGCCGCGCAGGCGGGCAGCGTGGCGGTGCGGGAGCTCGGCGTGGGCGCGAGCATGACCGCGGTCGAGGAGGGTGGGGCGCGCAAGATCCGCGTGACCGTGCCGGGACTGGTGGGCCGGCCCGCGCAGGACGCGGGGTTCACCGTGGCGATGAACACCGTGGACGGCGGGGCGCCGAAGACCGTGACGGTGAACGCGGCGGACCTGCGCGCGAACCGCAACATCCTCGACGTGGTGGGCGACGTCCAGCGGGCCCTCAACACCGCCGGGTTCACCGACAAGATCGAGGTCTCGTCGCAGGGGCGGCGCCTCGTGTTCACGGCCGTCGCGCCGGGCACGACGAGCTTCACCATCACCGCCGGGGCGGGCTCGGTCGCGGTGCAGGAACTCGGCCTCGCGACGAGCCAGTCGGGCAGTTCCGCCGACCTCATCATCGTCACGCGCGACGGCACGACGAGCGCGGTGGTGCTCGACGGGCTCACCACGCTCGGCCAGGTCCGCAACGCGATCAAGAGCCAGACCGGTAACCGCGTGGACGTGCAGTACACCGCGAACAGCACGCGGCTGCGGCTGGTGGACAGCAGCACGGGCGCGACCATCTTCGAGGTGAAGAACGCGCCGGGCTCGACGGCGGCGACCCAGCTCGGCATCCTCAACAAGGACACGCGCGATCCGGCCACCGACCCGGCCGACGGCAAGTTCGACAGCGGCCTGCTCGGCGGGATCCAGCCGCTCGACCGCCTCTTCATCGAGAACGCGGTCGCGACCGCGAGCCTCGCGATCTCCACGCCGGGTGGCCTCAATGCGGCCGCGAAGTTCGGCTTCGTGGGGATCGAGGCCAGTGGCAACGGGACGCTCACCGGCACGATCACCGCCGGCCTGAAGCGGCCCGAGGACACGCTGCCGGGCGGGCGCATCGTGATCGGGCAGCTGCTCGGCGATCTCGCGAACCTCGACGACTACCTCGCGCTCGACATCGGCGGCGGCGGCAGCTTCGACCTGGGCATCTCGCTCGCGCCCGCCTTCCCGGCGATCAGCACCGGGCCGAGCCCGCACCTCACGCTCACGATCACCGACCTCGGCGACCTGCTCGAAGGCGTCCCGGGCGCGTTCGCGGTGACGACCACCGGGTTCGACCAGCTCGCGAACTTCCAGAACTTCGGCTTCGCGGACGTGCTCGCCGCGCTGCGCGCGCTGGTCGACTTCTTGCAGCAGTTCCAGGAGTTCGGATTCCTGAACGAGAGCATCCCGCTGATCAACGTCAAGATCGGCGACATCCTCTCGTTCGCCGACGACTTCGCCGCGGCGCTCGACCAGGTGGCAGCGAACCCGGCCGCGACGATCCAGGTCCTCGAGGACAAGCTCAAGCAGGCGTTCGGGATCCCGGTGGCGAGCGACCTCCTCGACCTCGCGCTGGTGCGCGACGGCGACGCCGACATCCTGCGCATCGACCTCGATTTCTCGCCGTCGTTCTCGCGCTCGCTGCCGATCAACTTCGACCTGCCGCTGCCGGAGGTGCTGAACCTCTCCGGCGGCGCGAACCTCGTGGCGCAGGGCGCGCTCGACCTGCATCTCGCGCTCGGCATCGACCTCGACGACATCGGCACGTTCTGGGTATTCGGCGACACGGGGATCACGGGGAACCTGTCGGCCGCGGCGGCCGACCTGTCGTTCACCGCGGCCCTCGGCGGCTTCGGCGTGCGGATCGTGGAGGACGACCCGGCGGTGAACGCCGCGGCGATCACCGGCAACTTCAACCTCGGCCTCAAGGACGCGGCGCTCACCGGCGCGGCGGGCAAGCGGCGCATCGAGCTCGATAGCCTCCTCGGGAGCTTCGACACCGCGATCGACGCGGGCATCAGCGGCTCCGTGAGCGCGACGCTGCCGGTCTATTTCCCGACCGAGTCGATCTTCAAGGGCAACATCCGCGTCGGCGGCAGCCTCGGCGTCAGCACCGGCGGCGGCCTCCAGGTCGGCGGCACGCTCGCCGGCGGCCAGTTCATCGAGATCCCGCCGGACCTCTTCAGCATCAACCCGAACGACTTCAGCCCGCTCGACAACCTGCTCCTGATCGTCGACGGCATCGACGGCTTCCTCGGCCTTCTGCAGGACACGCTGGAGGGCGACCTCTTCGGGCTCAAGTTCCCGATCGTCGGCGACCAGCTCGGGTCGGCGGCGACCTTCATCGCCGACTTCCGCGACGGCTTCATCAACGACCTGCGCGAGGCGATCGCCACCGCCGCGAGCCCCAGCGAGAACTTCATCTCGCAAAAGCTCTTCGAGTTGCTCGGCCCGGGCGGCCTCAACCTGCTCCTCGACGGCGACGACCCCGGCACCGACGTCTCCGTCTCCGACATCCGCCTGACGACCAACGCCGCGACCCCCGGGGTCGCGCCGAAGGACGTCTTCATGCAGTGGAACCTCAGGCTCGGCGGGAGCCTGGTGAACGCCGGCGCCGGGATCGACTTCGACATCGGGCTGCCGGGGCTCGGCCTCGAGACGCGCGGCGGCGTGCAGCTCGACCTCGACTGGGAGCTCGCGTTCGGCTTCGGCGTGGACCTGAAGCAGGGCTTCTACCTCGACGTGAGCGACGCGAACGAGCTCGAGGTCAACCTCGACGTGACCCTGCCGGGCGCAGGCCTCACCGGCCGGCTCGGCTTCCTGCAGATCAACGCCGACGACAACGGCTCGCACCTCGGCGCCACCTTCGCCGTCGACCTGAAGAACCGCGTCAACCCGGCCGACACGCTGCTCGGGATCGCCGAGCTCGGCAACATCGGGCTCGATGTCGGCATCGCGGCCGAGGCGGTCGTCGACCTCGCGCTCAGCCTCTCGCTCAACAGCGACCTGGTGCCCGGCGCGACGACCGTGTTCCCGAAGGTCGTCGCCGGCTTCTACCTCGACTGGGGATTCGGCGACCGCGACACCGACACGCTCGTGCCGCTCTCGGGGATCGGCAACGCGGTCAAGGACGGCCTGCACACCGTCGAGTTCCGCAACGTCGGCATCGACCTCGGCACCTACATCTCGGACTTCCTCGCCCCGGTGGTGAAGGAGATCCAGAAGATCACCGAGCCGCTGCAGCCGCTCATCGACGTGCTGACGGCGCCGATCCCGGTGATCTCCGACCTCGCCGGGCAGCCGATCACGCTGATCGACATCGCCGCGCTCACGGGCTACGTGCGCGCCGACCTCATCTACGCGATCGCCGACATCATCCGCATGGTGAACGCGATCCCGACCGAGGCGGGCCCGCTGGTCATCACGCTGGTGGACAAGTTCACCGTCTTCGATGCCATCGGCGGGCTGACGCCGGACATCTCGAGCCCGACGTTCAACCGCGCGAGCATCGCGCGCCCGAACCTCTCGGGCTTCAACTTCCAGAATGCCGTGAGCGGGCTCGACACGAGCGGCAAGCCCGCGTCGAGCCAGTCGACGAAGGAGTTCACCAACGGGCTCGCCGGCAAGAGCTTCGGCGACTTCATCAGCTTCCCGATCTTCAACGACCCGGGCCAGCTGATCGGCCTCCTGCTCGGCGACAACCCGACGCTCATCCAGTTCGACCTGCCGGACTTCAGCTTCAAGTTCACCTATTCGCAGTACTTCCCGATCTTCGGCCCGCTCGGCGCGTCCATCACCGGGACGCTCGGCGCCGACATCAAGCTGCCGGTCATCGGGTACGACACGCTCGGCGTCCGGCAGTTCTTCGACTCCGGATTCCGGAACCCGGAGCTGCTCTTCAACGGCTTCTTCATCGGCGACCTGGTGAACGGGGTCGACGTCCCCGAGCTCCGGCTCACCGGCGGGCTCTCGGCGGGCGTCGAGATCAACCTCGGCATCGCCAAGGCGGGCGTGGCGGGCGGCATCTTCGCCGAGATCAACTTCGACCTCCACGACCCCGACAAGGACGGCAAGATCCGCCTCGACGAGCTGGCGAAGAACTTCCTCAACCAGCTCCTCTTCGCGCCCGACGCGGAGAAGGCGCTCGCGCCGCTCGCGATCTTCGACGTCGACGGACGCCTCTACGCCAAGCTCTTCGCGTTCCTCAAGATCGACCTCTTCCTCTTCTCGATCGACGAGGAGTTCAACATCACGCCGGAGATCACGCTCGTCGACTTCGACATTCCGTTCACGCGCATCCCGACGCTCGCCACCGAGCTGCCCGGCGGAACCCTGCAGCTCAACATGGGCACGCTCGCGGCGAAGCGGCTCGAGGGCGACATCACCGACAAAGCCGAGCAGTTCTTCGTCAAGCAGGACGGTGCGGGCTACGTGAAGGTGTGGTCCCCGACGTTCGGCGTGAGCGAAGGGATGGCGCAGCGCTACAAGGCGACCAACAAGATCATCGCGCTCGGCGGCGAGGGCGACGACGTGATCGATCTCTCGGGCGTCACGGACGCGGCGATCGAGTTCGAGGTCGAGGGCGGCAACGGCAACGACACGATCAAGCTCGGCGCGGGCAAGGGCAAGGTGAAGGGCGGCGCCGGCGACGACCAGATCTGGGGCAGCGACGGCGACGACATCATCTTCGGCGAGGGCGGCAACGACTGGATCGACGCGAAGGGCGGCAACGACCTCGTCTTCGGCGACGGCGGCAAGATCAAGGACGACGCCTACGTCGCGACCTCCGGCATCACCGACGGCAACGACGTGATCATCGGCGGCCTGGGCGACGACATTCTCATCGGCGGCGGCGGCGCGGACAAGATCGGGGGCGACTTCGACCCGAACCTGCCCGATCCGGGCTCGGGCGGCGGCAACGACGTCATCATCGGCGACGGCGCGATCCTCGTGCGCAGCGGCACGGCGATCACGGAGATCAAGGACACGACGCGCGGCAGCGGCGGCAACGACGTGATCCGTGGCGGCGGCGGCAACGACCGGATCTACGGCGGCAAGGGCGACGACAACATCGAGGGCAACGCGGGCGACGACCAGATCTGGGGCGAGGACGGGTTCGACGTCATCAAGGGCGGCGCGGGCAACGACGTGATCCGCGGGGGCAAGGACGACGACACGATCGACGGCAACGAGGGCAACGACCAGATCTGGGGCGAGGACGGGCGCGACACCCTCCGGGGCGGCGACGGCAACGACACGATCTACGGCGGCGCGGGCGCGGACACGATCTATGGCGACGCCGGAAACGACTTCATCTGGGGCGAAGCGGACGGCGACCGCATCTGGGGCGGAACCGGCAACGACACGATCGACGCCGGCAGCGGGCGCAACTACGTCTACGGCGAGGACGGCAACGACGTCATCACCTCCGGCAACGACCCCGACACCATTGCGGGCGGCGCGGGCGACGACGTCATCAGCTCCGGCGACGGCACCGACGAGATCACCGGCGGGGACGGCAACGACCAGATCACGTCGGGGAGCGGCCGCAAGACCATCCACGGCAACGCCGGCAACGACGTGATCAACGTCACCGGCACGACGCTCGCCGGCACGGTGATCACCGGCGGGACCGGCAACGACGTCATCACCATCTTCGGCGGGCCCGGCCTCATCATCGGCAACGCCGGCAACGACCAGATCACGCTCGGTGGCTCCGGCGACGCCGTCATCTGGGGCGACGACGAGAACGACTCGAACCCGGCCGACGACGGCGACGACGTGATCGTTTCCGGCGCGGGCAACGACCTGATCTTCGGCACCGGCGGCAACGACACGATCCGCGGCGGCGGGGGGGCGGACACCATCTTCGGGGGGGCGGGCGACGACATCCTCTACGGCGGGCTCACCGCCTCGGGCGGCGACACCGCGGCCAACGTGATCGTCGGCGGGACGGGCAACGACCGGATCTGGGGCGACCTGGGGAACGACGTCATCACCGGCAACGACGGCGACGACGTGATCTTCGCGCTCGCCGGCAACGACGACGTCCAGGGCAACGACGGCGACGACGAGATCCACGGCGGGGCGGGCGACGACCTCCTCGTCGGCAACCGCGGCGACGACACCATCTTCGGCGACGCGGGCAACGACGTCATCTGGGGCGGGGAGGCGATCCATCCGCGCGCCGCGTTCGACCTCGCGAACCCGGCGAACTTCACCAACCCGCTCTTCTTCGACGCGAACGAGGCCGTCTATCCGTCCGGCTTCACCCCGCCGCGCATCACGCCCGTGATCCTGCTCGGGCTGTCGGTCGGCGGCGAGGCGGACGACAAGTTCTCCGGCAGCCTCAACGACTGGAACGACCACCTCTACGGCGGCGACGACACCGACTTCATCTTCGGGGGCGGCGGCCGCGACGAGATCTTCGGCGGGGGCGGCGACGACTACCTCGACGGCGGCGACCTCGGCGACGAGGTGTTCGGCGAGGGCGGCAACGACATCGTGCGCGGCGGCGCGAACGACGACGTCGTGCACGGCGACTACAAGTACGAGCTCGGCAGCGCCCGCGTCGGGCCGCAGAAATTCTACGGCGACGAGGGCATCGACCAGGTGTACGGCGACGGCGGCTCGGACTTCCTCTTCGGCGACTGGGCGCCGGAGGTGGTGGCGAACGACGGCGTGAACCCGGTGCGCCTGTCCACCGGGCAGCGGCTCTACGGCGGCGAGGGCATCGACTTCCTGTATGCGTTCGCCGGCGTCGCGATCACCGCGGGGAACGCGGCGCTGCAGCACGAGTACACCCTGGCCGGCGACGAGCTCCACGGCGGGGCCGGCAACGACTGGCTCTACGGCAACCTGCGCCGCGACGTGCTCATCGGCGACTCGGGCAACGACTACCTGCACGGCGACTACCTCTCCGGGCCGACGCTCGCGCAGAACGTGCTCGCGGACGTCACCGGCGGCGCGGACCTCCTCGTCGGCGGCAGCGGGCAGGACCAGCTGCTCGGCGGCGGCGGCGACGACGTGCTCTACGGCGGTGCGGACACCGACTGGCTCGAGGGCCAGAAGGGCAATGACACGCTCTACGGCGGCGGCGGCATCGACTTCATGGTCCTCGACACGCGCCGGCAGTACTTCATCCCCGACGGCAGCCCGATCGGCCCGGCCGGCCTGCTGCCGACGCCCGACCAGCTCCTGCAGCCGCTCGACACGTTCGACGGCCACTTCCGCAACGCCCCGAACGACGTGATCGCGGACGACAACGCCACCGACATCATGCTGGTGGAGGGCACGAGCCAGGACGACACGATCCTCGTCGGCCAGCTCGCCGACGGACGGATCCACGTCAACTTCACGACCATCAACCCGCTCTCGGGGCTCACCGAGTCGTGGGAGATCCTCGCGCCGTGGCGCGCGAAGAACGCCGACGGCAGTCTCAATCCGGCCGGGAGGCCGCTCGTCGAGCAGTTCCGCATCTCGGGCCTCCTCGGCGACGACACGATCTCGTTCGTTGCGGCCCCGTACGTCGCCTTCCCGGGCACCCCGGCGGCAAAGACCGTGCTGCCGCTCGACATCGGCGACCTCAACGCGCGCAGCGACGACTTCGTCGGCGTGATCGACGGCGGGCCCGGCAACGACCTCCTGCGCGGCACGGCGGGCCGCGACCGGCTCGACGGCGGCTCGGGCGACGACATCCTCTATGGGCTCGCAGGCGACGACCGCCTGTGGGGCAACAGCACCGCCGGCGACGAATCGCCGGACACCGGCGAATACGACATCCTCTTCGGCGGTCGCGGCGACGACGACCTGATCGGCGGCCCAGGCATCAACGATCTCTACGCCTGGACGCAGCATCCGAAGCCCGCGGGCGATCCCGACTTCGGCGTGTTCGTCAACCCGGACGACCCGGACGGGCCGGTGTTCGATTCGAACGCCGATCTCAACGGCGACGGCGTGCCCGACCGCATCCTCGAGGACACCGGCCTGGACCGGATGCTCGGCGGGCGCAACGACGACCGCCTCTACGGCGGCACCGGGCTCGCCTTCATGTACGGCAACGGCGGCGACGACCGGCTCTACCGCGCCGACGGGACGGAGTTCGAGTCCGCCGACGGCGGCCTCGGCGGCGACGCGTGGAAGGCGTTCGCGAAGGAATCCGGCAAGGTCTGGTACGTCGCGGGCACCGAGGCGGACGACGTCATCACCGTCGATTTCGTCACCGAGCCCGGCGTGCTCGGCAACCGCCACATCGTCACCCGGCTCACCAACAACAACGGCAGCTATTCGTTCGCCGCGCAGATCCGGCTCGACTTCTCGGCGCAGGACAAGGACGGCAAGCCGGTGTGGGACCTCGAGGACGCGGTGGCGCGGCTCGAGGAGCTGCAGCGGCGCGGCGGCGGCCAGACGGGCGGGGTCAATCAGACGACCGGCGCGATCGAGGCCTCGGCGGACACCCCGGTGGGCACGGCCACCGTGGACGTGCGCAGGCTCTCGAGCACCGCGCTCGAGCAGGGCCTGCTGCCCGGGGAAGGCGATTTCGACGTGATCCTCGTCGACGCGCTCGGCGGCAACGACCGCATCGACGTCGGCCCGACGGTGCAGAAGACGGTCTGGATCGACGCTGGCGCCGGCGACGACCGCGTCACGATCAGCGGCGGCAACGTCATCCTCGCCGACAAGTCCGAGGGCGCGACCCGCAACGACACTGCGGCATTCTCCTACCGGCTGGGGTCCCCCGACGGGCTCGACACGAGCAAGCAGTTCACGCGCCTCTCGATCGACAACCCCGACGACGCCGACTGGTACCGCTTCTCGCTCGCCGCGCCGCCGGATCCGCAGGCGAAGCTCGTCCTGTCCTCGGCCTCGGACCTCGACGGGCTCGCCGTCGCGCTCTTCGCCGCAGACGGCACGAACCTGGGGCTCGTCCCGGCGATCGCGCTCGGAACCGATGGCACCGAAGCGGGCGGCGCCCACAACTCGATCGCCACGGCCTACGCGCTGCCCGCGGTGCAGAGCCTCGCCCGCGTGGTCGGGCTCTCGATCCACGCGGCGGGGGACGTGGACTACTTCCGCTTCCGCATGGACCGCGCGACGGTGTCGGGCGACGCCGTCAGCCTGCTGCTCGAAGCGCCGACCGATCAGCTCGTCCTCGAGCTCGTCGATGCGAACGACACGGTGCTCGCGACCGCGACGCAGTCGGCGCCGCTCGTGCGCCGGATCCTCCTCGACGAGGTCACGGCGAACGGGCTCGCGGCCGGCGACTATTACCTGCGCGTGCGCACGCCGGTCGCATCGAATCTGGCGCGCTACTCGCTCGTCTTCTCGGTCCCGACGCTGCAGACCTACGAGAGCTCCATCAGCAACGTCGCGAACACCGCGAAGGAGTCGGCGCTCAACCTGGGCGCCTACAACGCCTTCCCGCTCGTCACCGGCACCACGATCGGCACGGGCGAGACCGAGTGGTTCAAGTTCGTCCTCAAGCGCGGCGGCGAGGCGACCGACCTCGTCACGCTCTCGCGCGCCAACGAGGCGACGCCGCTGACGCTCGCGCTCCTCGACAGCGATGGCACGACCGTGCTGCGCTCGGTGACCGTCACCGGATCGGCGGCTGCGAGCCTCAATCTCGACGGCCTCACCGGGGGGGGCAAGACCTACTACCTGCGCGTCGGCGGCGCGACTGCCGAGACGGCTTACGAGCTCAGGCCCGGCGCCAAGGCGACCACGCGCACGATCATCGAATCGGTCTCGGCCGGCGTCCTGGTGCGCCAGGAAGTGCGCACCGTCCGCGAATCGGGCCAGACGGTGCTCGATCTTTCCGGCAAACAGACGAGCTCGATCAGCCTCGCCTCCCTCGCGGCGGGCACCGATTACCTGGTGCGGGTCACCTCGCCGAACCGGGTGCCGACGCAATACGACCTCAAGTTCGACCTTGGCGTCGGCGACGCGAGCGCGCCGGAGAACAGCACCGATCTCGGGGCGAAGGCGAACACCAAGCGCCGCGACGTGATCATCGGGGGCGCGGGTAACGACGCGCTGCAGGGCGGACCGGGCGAGGACTGGATCTTCGGCGGGCCGGGCAACGACGTCCTCTCGGGCGGCTACGACCGTCAGGCCGAGGACCTGCTCTTCGGTGGCGAGGGCGACGACACGTTCCAGCTCCTCACCGACGACCTGCCGCTCATCAAGGGCTCGACCGAGACCTACATCCCGACCTTCGCCGACCGCATGGACGGCGGCGCGGGCGACGACCGCGTCATGTACATCGGCGGCGACTACGACCGGCTGAACCGGCCGATCCCCGACGACGTCGCGATCCGGTGGAACCGCTTCCTGCAGCGCTACGAGTTCACCGCGCTCGTCTGGGACACCGCGAACCAGGAGTTCATGGTCGCCCAGGAGGTGGTGAACGCGTCGGTCACCGGACCGCTCACCGGCTTCGTCGGGACGGTCACGTTCCGGCTGCGCGTGGCGGATCCGACCGACCCGAACCGCGGCTTCACGACCGTGACTGCGGAGATCAACGCCTCCGATCTCGTGGGCGTGGTCGAGCAGCTGCAGGCGGCGCTCGACGCCCAGGTGAAGGACGCGAACGGAAAATCACTGGTCACGGTCGAGTCCCCGGACGGCATCCTGCGCCTGCGCGCGAAGGGGCAGGGGATGGAGCTCCGTGCGAGCCCGTCCGACCCGGCGGTGACCGTGCTCGGCTTCGCGCCGCTCACGGCCGGATCGCCGATCTACAAGCAGACCTACATCTTCTACCAGACGCTCTCGGTCGAGCGCACCGTGATCGACACGAAGGCGGGCGACGACGTGGTGCACGGGACGCCGGAGTTCAAGTATCCGAACGTGCCCGACGAGTGGGGCATCAAGCCGGGCGACTACGAGCAGCGCGCGCTGATCGGCGGGCTCGCGATCTACGGCGGCGCCGGCGCCGACCGGCTCTTCGGCGGCGCGCTCGCCGACACGATCGACGGCGGCGAGGGCGCCGACGTCATCTTCGGCGGCGGCGGGGACGACCGCCTGTACGGTGGCCCGGGCCGAGACCTGATCGCAGGCAACAAGGTCCTGGAACCGGACGCCTACGAGTTCGTCACGCGCGCCGGCGTCTCGGGCCGCAACGACCTGGTCACACTCGCGGCGAACCTCCCGGCGATCCGCGCCGGTTCTACCGTGAGCGGGCTCAACATCGACCTCGACGACGACGGCGACTGGTACGTGATCGGCGCCGCGGAAGCCGTGCGCCGTTTCGGCGACGCCTCGGGCGCCGTGATCACGAACCAGATGATCGAAGTGCCCGAGATGGTGGACAACGAGGGCACGCTGGTGCCCACGGGGGCGAAGCTCCGCGCGTTTCTCTACGCCGCGGAGAACATCGCCGACCCGGGCGAGCCGTTGAACCTTGTGCCGCGCGAGCGCTTCTCGGGCGTGCCGCAGTTCTACCTCCTGCACGTCACGCCCGAGCTCGCGCCTTCGCCGGACCGCGCGGGCCGCGCGCTGCAGCTCGACGGCATCGACGACCGGATGGAGGTCACCGCGAACGTCGGCGCGCTCAACTCGGTACGGACGACCACCGTGGAGCTCTGGCTGCGGCCGGAGTTCGGCGGTGGCGCGACGCTCGACTTCGGCGGGGGCAAGAGCTGGGCGCCGGTCGTCTACAAGGGCAACACCACGGTCGCGAGCCGCACCTACTCGCTCTGGCTGAACGCCGACGGCTACCTCCACTTCACCTCGGCGAACGGCAGCTTCCAGGACGGCGTGGTGAACACGCCGGTCGGCTCGATCCAGAACAACCAGTGGTACCACTTCGCCGGCGTCATCGACCGCGACAACGGCGTGATGCGCGTCTATCTCAACGGGGTCCTGGTCGGTACCTCGCTCGTCGGCACGAGCAACGCGGCGAGCAATCCGGCGACGCCGCTGCGCGTCGGCGCCACCGGCGAGTCGGACCCGAGCTACCGCAACTTCAAGGGGCGGATCGACGAGCTCAGGATCTGGAACGTCGCGCGCAGCGACGCCGACATCCAGGCCGGGTACGAGCGCGTGCTCGCCGGCGACGAGGCGGGACTGGTCGGCTACTGGCGCTTCGAGGAGACCTCGGGCGACAAGGCGGCCGACACCGCGCGCACGACGCTCAACCCGGACGACCTCTCCGACACGACGAACCAGCGCGGCACCATCGTGAACGGCGCTTCCGGCCAGGTCGTACCGCTGCACGACGCCAACTTCGGCCGCGCGCTGATCCTGCCGTTCGGCCCCGGCCTGTACCAGATCGAGTTCAAGGAGCCGCTCGGCCAGACGGTGAGCGTGGGCGAAGCGCAGTCGCTCCCCGGGCAGACGTTCTCGTCCATCCAGCTCTCCGGCCAGCCGATCGTCATCCCGCTCGGCGACATCGACGGCGACGGCCACGCGGACAGCGTCGTGTCGGTGAGCGACAACGTGCTCGATGGCGGCACGCGCCGACACTTCGTGCGCATCGCTTTCGGGTCCGCCAACGCGGCCGCCCCGGGTCTCGACATCGCCCGTTACAGCCCGCCGATCACGCTGGAGCTCCCGGCGCCGCTCATCGGCACGAACCCAGCGGACGCGACGGCGCGCAGCTTCATCGAAGGCGTCGGCGACATCGACAAGGACGGCTACGACGACATCGCGGTGTCGGTGACGACGGCCGCCGGAAGCCGGGTGTACATCCTCTTCGGCCGCGCCGACTGGTCGAACGGTGACATCGCCGCGGACGCGGGGCTGCTCGGCGAGTACTTCCTGTTGCCATCGAGCGCACCCGGCGACCAGTTCCCGAACTTCAACGCGCTCACGCCGCTGCGCACGCGCGTGGACGCGCAGGTGAACTTCCCGGCCACATCCGGGCCGGGCTTCGCCGGCTTCAGCGACCTGAACGACCGCTTCGCGGTCCGCTGGACCGGACAGATCCGCATCGATGTGGCCGGAACCTACCGTTTCTTCACGGCGAGCGACGACGGGAGCCGGCTCTTCATCGACGGCGTGCAGGTGGTGAACAACGGCGGGCTGCACGCCTTCCAGGAGGCGTCGGGGCAGATCACGCTCGATGCCGGCTACCACGACATCCGGCTCGAGTTCGTCGAGAACTTCGGCGCCGCCGGCATCCGGCTCTCGTGGGATCCGCCCGGCGCGGCGCTCGGCAAGGAGGTAGTCCCCGCATCGGTGCTCTTCCGCGACGCGCGCGACGTCATCAACGTCGCCACGGACCGCGACGTCGAGCTCACCGGCTTCAGCGGACAGGTCCGCGCGCGCGGCGCCGGCGAGGCGACGCCGGTGGTCGGCACCGGGCTGCTCGCGGAGTACTACGCGAATCCGACGCGCGAAGCGCTCGCGTTCGACGGCGGCGACGTCGTGCGGGTGCCGGGCGCGAGCGCGCTCGACCTCGCGGGCGACTTCACCATCGAGGCGCGCGTCCGCTTCGACGGCTTCATCGCCGGCGAGACCCGGCCGATGCCGCTCGTCAACAAGGGCGACGGCACGCTCGCCGCCGGCAACTACTCGCTCCGGGTCCTGCCTTCGGGCGCGCTGCGTCTCGCCGTCACCGACGGCACCGGCGAGGAGTTCATCCAGACGCCGGCGGGCGCGCTCGCCTCGGGCGGCTGGTACGAGGTTGCGGCGGTGGTGAACCGCGGCGACGGCGTCGCGTCGATCATCGTGAACGGCGCGACCGTCGCCGCAGGAACGATCCGCACCGGCGCGAACAAGCTCTTCGAGGGCGATCTGCTCATCGGCAACGGCGGCAAGGACGCGGCGGGCCTCTCCGGCTTCCGCGGCGCGATCGAGATGCTCGCGCTGTGGGCGAAGGCGCGGCCGGCGGCCGACGTCGCGAACGACTTCGCCGACCAGATCGCCGGCAACGAGCCGGCGCTCGCCGGCTGGTGGCGGTTCAACGAGTCCGCGGGCGACAAGGCGCTCGACGGCACCGCGAACGGCAACGACGGGCTCCTCGGCTGGGGCGACTCGGCGAGCGCCCCGGCGCGAATCCAGGGCCAGCTGCGGGCGTTCCCCGACTTCGACACGCTCACGCCGACGCACTTCCGGTTCGAAGGCGCGCCGCTCTACGCGTTCTCGCCAGCGGACTTCGCCGGGTTCGCGGACCTCGACGACACCTTCGCCGCGCGCTGGAGCGGGCAGTTCTTCCTCGCCTCCGCGGGTCCGGTTTCCTTCGGTTTTGCGAACAACGACGGCGCCCGCCTCTACATCGACGACGTCCTGTTCCTCGATGGCGGCGGCGTGCAGGCGGGCTTTGGGGTGCAGATCGGCACGATCAACCTCGGCGCGGGCTTCCACTCGCTGCGCTTCGAGTTCTTCGAGAACCTCGGGGACGCGACGGCTTACCTCGTCTGGGATCCCGCTGGCGGGACGTTCTGGCAGGTGCTCCCGGCCGAAGCGTTCGTGCGCACCGACGCCGGCGTGAACGACCCGACCTATCGTGGCTACGACGATCTCGTCATCGCCGACGCGAGCGGCTTCCGTCTCGTGCACGGCCGCGCGCGCGCCGAGTGGACCGATCTCGCGGCCACCTCGCTCCCCGTCTTCGGCATCGGCAGCGGCTCCGCGGTCGGCGTCGGCGACGTCAACGGCGACGGGCGCGAGGACTTCGCGACGCTGACGCTCACCGCGGGCGTGGATTCGCTGCGCATCTTCAGCGGCGGCGGGCTGCCGCAGACGCCGGCGCTGATCGCGACCATCACCGGGAGCTTCGACGGGCTGGTGATCAGCGCTGCCGGCGACGTCGATGGCGATGCGCGCGCCGATCTCCTGCTCGCCGGCGCGAACGGCGGCTGGCTGCTGCTCGGCGGGTCGGGCGCCGACCTGCCCTCGTCCACGACCATGGCTTCGCGTCAGAGCGCGGGGCGTGCCTTCGCACTCCCGGGCGGCGCATTCCGCGCCATCGGCGACGTCAATGGCGACGGCTTCGCCGACCTCGGCGCGGCCGTGCTCGTGCAGTCCGACCGGCTGAGCGAAACCGGCAAGGTCGAGCACCAGGTGCTCGACATCTACCTCGGCGGCGAGGCGAGCGGCCTCGCGGCTTCCTTCGCCGCGCCCGACGTCCGCATCGAGCCGGGCCGGGCGCTCTACGTCCCGTCCGGCCTGCTCCCGGCGCAGCCGCTCTACTTCGGCCCGCTCGGCGAGCTCACGACGACCGTCGGCGGGAGCCCGCTCACGCGGACCCTGCTCGGCGTTTCGGGACCCGGCGGCGACGCCCTGCGCGTCTACGACGGCAGCGCCATCGGTGCCGCGCGAGAGACGGACCTGCTCCCGCCCGCACGGGTGCGGCCGGAGCCTTTCGTGCAGACGATCGCGAACCCGACGGCGCCGGGCTTCTTCCGCTCGCCGCCGCGCGGGATCGACCTCTCGAACGAGGCGAACCCGCGCGCCAGGGATGCTTTCGTCCTCGACGGCAGCTCGGCGAGCGAGCGCCTCTCGCGCTCTTCGTACGTGCCCGACTTCAACGGCGACGGCCTCGGCGAGCTGATGGTCCGCGGCGACAAGGCCACCTATCTCCTCTTCGGACCGGTCGAGGTGGACGGCGAGTTCGACGTCACGTCCGAGGCGGACCTCATCATCGACACCGCGATCGGCCGCCCGGTCATGACCTCGGGCGACGTGAACGGCGACGGCGTCGGCGACCTCGTGTTCATCCGCCGCGGCCCGAGCACGGTCTCGACCGACTCGATCGTGATCACCATCATCGCCGGCGGCGAGGGCGGCGCGGTCCAGCTGCCGCGAACGATCGACCAGGATTGGGTCGATGCGACGCTCCTCGTCTCGAACCAGCAGCGCGTGCGCGTGCGCACCGAGACCGCCGCGACCGGCTTCGGCCTCTTCGGCGACGCGTCCGCGTCCTCCGCGATCGTCAACTGGAACGACGACGGCAAGGCCGATCTCGCGCTGGTGCGCTCGTTCAACTTCGGCGGCGACCAGGGCTATGTCTTCTCCGGCGACGCGCTGTGGAACGGCGCGGGCGACCTGCCGCCGAGCGCGCGTCTGCTGACGATCCTCGGCGACAGCCGCAGCCGCGGCGCCGTGGCGACGCAGGTTGTCGGCGGCGCGGCGATCTCCGACGCCGAGGTGGGCGCGGCGCAGCAGATGACGATGATCGCCGCGGGCGACGTGAACGGCGACGGGCTCGCCGACCTGCTCCTCGTCGACGCCGGCTACGTCGTCTTCCCCGCGGCTGGCGCGGGCGTGACCTCGGCCAACGCCGGCAGCCCGCCGATCGGGCGCGCGTACCTCATCACCGGACGGACCGGGACGACGAACGTCAACCTGCTGCTCGATGCGGACCTCTACCTCATCGGCACCCCGCGGCCCGACCTGATCCTGCAGGACTTCGCGATCGGCCCGACGCTCGCCGCGCTCGGCGACCTGAACCGCGACGGCTACGACGATTTCGCGATCGGCAGCTCGCGCGAAGGGCGCCAGGTGGACCAGAGCGACCGCACGCGCGAGGGCGGGCTGTTCGTCTTCCTCGGGCAGGCGAGCTACGGCAGCGGCACGGTCGTGCGCTCCGTCCAGAGCGCCGACATCATCGTCTCGCGCGAGGCCACGGCCGACATCCCGAGCGACGTGCTCTACTACGGCACGCTCACCGCGACCGCGGGCGACTTCAACGGCGACGGCCGCATGGACCTCGCCGTGGGCGAGAGCGCCCGGCTCACGGCCACGAAGGGCGGGACGACGATCCTCGGCCTCGAGGAACGCGGCCAGCTCGGCGTGTTCTTCACGGTGATGGAGCGGGGCTCACGGCTCGCGCTCTCCGCGGCGAACTCGCGTGTCGAGGGCCAGTTCGAGTTCGACCGGCTGGGCGTGCTCCCGGCGACGCCGGGATTCGACCTCGATGGCGACCGTATCGACGATCTCGTGGTCGGCGCGCCGGGGGCGGACGTGGTGACCGACCGCGTGATCTCCGCCGGGGGCAAGCTGCTCGTGATCTACGGCGCGTCGTCGAAGGCGGCTCTGCCGCCCACGGCGCAGGTGCTCGCGAACCGCACGGTCACCGGCAGCGGCGACTTCCTCGTCGACAACGGCACCGGCCGGCCGGAGGTCTTCCAGGACCCGCCAGGTACGCCCGACAACAAGATCCGGTTCAGCCTGCTCGAGGGCGAGGCCGAGCGCTGGTACAAGTTCACGACCCTCGGCGACGGCCAGCCGGGCAACGCGATCCGCATCACGCCCGAGGCGATCGACGGCTTCGTCGCGCCGATCGACAGCGCATCCTCGGCGGTGGTCGCGCTGCCGACCGTGGTCGGCAACTCGCTCGTCTCGTGGACTTCACTCGACGGCGCGATCGGCAGCCTCTTCCTCGGCGACGCCTTCACGCAGGCGGGCCGCGTCACCAAGTGGTCGATCTTCGCCGGGTCGTTCTCCGGCTCGCGCCTGTTGACGCCGGTGATCTTCCAGGACGCGGGTGACGGCAAGTACCGCATCACCGGGATCGGCGCCACGCGCAGCGTCACCGCGAGCGCGTCGCAGAAGTTCGACTTCGACCTCGTGTCGGGCAGCGACGTGGTCGGGCCGGGCTACTACCTCGGCTGGAAGGACGGCTCGGCAACGGCCGACAACGCGGGCGTCGTCTCCTTCTACAACGGCTACGGCGACCAGGTCCGGTGGTTCGGGCCCGGACAGGGTGCGGCCGGCAACGTGGTCACGGGGCGCACGCTCGCCCCGGTGAGCACGTTCTCGCGCCTGTACTCGCTGCAGGCGGAGGTCGTCACCGGCACCGTCCTCGAGTTCGACCTGTCGCGCTTCCTCGGGTGGGCGGGCGACCCGGACGCGGTCGGCTCGGCCAAGCTCATCCTCGACGCGCCGACGGCGACCGACCCGGTGGCAGCGCCGTCCTCCCCGAGCTACCTCACCTACTCGGGCGGGAAGCTCTTCTTCACGGCCTACGACTCGCGCGGCACCGAGCTCTGGGTCACCGACGGCACGGTCGCCGGCACGCGCTTCCTGAAGGACATCAACCCGGGGCCGACGAGCTCGTATCCGTACTCGCTCGTGGACGTCGGCGGGACGCTCTTCTTCCTCGCCAACCAGGGCGCGGGCGGCACGGAGCTCTGGAAGTCCGACGGCACGCGCGACGGCACGGTGAAGGTCGCCGACGTTGCCGGCTACCCGTCTTACCTCACCGCCCAGCCCGGACGCGCCGAGCTCGCGGCGAACCTCGTCGCGCCGGCCGAGCCGGCGGTGGACTACGCGCTCACCATCGAGCTCCTGCGCGAGTCCGGGCAAGTGGACGTGCTCAATGTCGTGCTGCCGCGCGCGCAGACCGAGGGCAACACCGGCATCAGCGGTCTGGGCGGCCTCCTCTCCGACCTGCAGGCCGCGGTCGATGCCGCGCTCGGCGCGCCGCTCGCCGGCCAGGTGCTGGTCGGCACCCAGGCCGTTACCGGCGGCACCGCGTTCACGCTCACGCGCGCGCCGGTGGCCGGGGCGCAGGACATCGCGCAGATCACGGTTCGCGATCCGAAGGGCCTTCTCTTCGCGCCGGTCCAGGCCTCGGCGCTCGACGTCCGGATCGCTGCCGGGGTGGCACCCGACCCGGTGCTCGCGTCCGACCTCGACTTCTCGCTCACGATCCGCACCGTGGGCGGGACCGCCCGCACGCTCAACCTCACGCTCAATGCGGCCGCCACCGCAGACAACGCGACCGTCGCGGCGCTCGCCACCGACCTGCAGGCGGCCGTTTCGGCGGCGCTCGTGCCGAACGGGTTCGCGGCGAATGCGGTGCTCGTCCAGGAATCCGGCGGGAAGCTCGTGCTGCGCGCCAACGAGGCGGGGATCGTCGCGCTCACCATCGCCGATGCCGCGACGCTCGGCTTCGCCGCGCCCCAGAGCTCGACGAGCGCGGTCGCGCTCACGGCTTCGGTCGCTGCGCCCGCGAACGGCAGGCTCGCCTACGACCTCGTGTTCAAGCTCGAACTCGTCGCCGCCGACGGCCGGGCGATCGAGCGCACCGTCACGCTCACCGGTCCGGAGACCGACGGGATCACGACGGGCGCCCTGCAGGCGCTCCTGCAGTCGAAGCTCAACACGGCGCTCGCCACCGCGGGCTTCGCGGACGGGTCCGTTTCGGTCGCGCTCTCGGGCGGCAAGTTCGTCGTCTCGATCACCGACGCGCGGCTTCTCTCGTTCGGCTTCGCCGGCGCCGCGCTGCTCGGGTTCGAGGACAGCCAGATTTCGGCACGCGCCGGCGACCGGCTGTGGTTCGCCACGAGCGACGCGGGCGGCTACGAGCCCTGGAAGCTCGAGGCTTCGGTCGCGAACGCGGTTCCGCAGGCGTTCAACCTCAACGCGGGCGCCGCGAGCAGCAACCCGAGCGATTTCGTCGTCGTCGGCCAGACCCTGTACTTCGTCGCGGACGGCGGCAGCGGGCGGCGCATCTATGCCAGCACGAACGGCGCGACGCCGACGGCGCTCGCCGGGCAGACCTTCACGAACCCATCCGACCTCGTCGCCGCGGGCAACCGGCTCGCGTTCATCGCGCTCCCGGCGAGCGGCAACGACCGGCAGGTGTTCAGCTACGACGGCGTGTTCCGGCAGCTCTCGGCGATCAACGACCCGACCTCGGCGGCGAGCCCGTCCGGGCTCACCTACTTCAACGGGCGGCTCTACTTCGCGGCGCAGAACGGCGCGCCGAGCGGCTACAGCTCGGCGGGCGGCAGCGGCCGCGAGCTCTGGCGCGCCGACCCGGCCGCCGCCGGCAGCGCGACGCTCTTCGCGAACATCGCGCCCGACGACCCGGGCGTCTTCATCATTCCGCCGTTCAAGCGCAGCAGCTCGCCAGCCGATTTCCGCGTCGTGGGCGGCGTGCTCTATTTCTCCGCCGACAACGGCACGAGCGGCCGCGAGCTCTGGCGCACCAACGGCGCCGCGGCGCCCGCACTGGTCGCCGACCTCGCCCCGGGCAGCGCTTCTTCGTCCCCGGGGAGCCTCACGACGGTCGAAACGGCCTACGGCACGAAGCTCTTCTTCGTCTCGGGCGGGTCGCTGTACGTGATCTCGGGCATGGACGCGCCCGAGAGGATCAACCTGCCCGGCAACCCCTCGCCCTACGGGCTGATGGCGGGCGGCAACCAGCTCTTCTTCATCGCCGGCGGCTTCCTCTGGGCGACCGACGGCACGCCGGAGGGCACGGCGAAGTTCGACAAGATCACGCCGCCGCGGGTGCCGCTCGACGTGATGGTGCTCGCGGGCGAGGGCGACGACCGCGTCACGCTGCGCGACGTCACCGCGCCGACGGTGCTCGCGCGCAGCGTGCTCCTCGGCGCCGAGCCGACGGAGGTGGACATCACCGAGGCGGTGCGCGCCGCCATCGCGCGCGGCGACACGCGTCTCACGATCCGCATCGAGAACCCCGACGGCGAGAATCCGGTCACGCTGGAGCTCGCCGGGACGCTGCGCAGCGGCCACACCGGCCTCGAGGTCACGCCGAAGAAGCCGGGCCTCGTGGCCGACCTGATCGCCGCTGACGGCGCCGTCGTCGCGCTCGGCAAGTCCACGATCGACCTGCGGGCGATCGAGTCGGGCACCTACTACCTCCGCGTGTACAACCCGGGGGGCGTCGCGACCGAGAAGCTCCCGTTCCAGATCTCGGTGGACGCGCCCGCGCAGGGCTACGTGCACCCGATCTCCGACCGCGACCGCATCTTCGGCGGCGACGGCGACGACCTCATCGTCGGCAACCAGGGGCTCGACCGCATCCGCGGCGAGAGCGGCACCGACACCTTCATCGCGGAGCGCATCGAGATCCGCGACCTCGACACGAACGAGCGCTACACGCTGCCGCCGGGGAGCGAGCGCAGCCCGCTGCCGCCGGAAGGGCCGCCGGTGGACGCTTGGATCGCGATCTCCGACGTGAACCTGCGCGTCGCGATCGCCGAGGCGCTCGGCATCCCGGTGACGATGTCCTATCTCGGCACGCCGATCATCCACGTCGACGACGCCGACCCGCGTACCAACCTGACGCTCGCGAACCCGAACGTCTACAGCCAGCGCATCCTCGCGAGCGACCTCGCGGAGCTCACCGTGCTCGACGCGGCCGGCCGCGGCATCCGCAACCTCGACGGACTCAACTTCGCGATCAACCTCGCGACACTGAGCCTCGCGCGAAACGAGCTGCAGAACGGCCAGCTCGACAAGCTCGTTCCGGCCACGATCTCGAGCGGCGAGGCACGCGGCTTCCCGGTGGGCATGGCGAACCTCGTGAACCTCGCCCTCGACTTCAACATGTTCCTCTTCGATCTCTCGCCGCTCGAGGAATTCACCTCGCTCGAGCGCCTGTCGATCGACGGGGCGCAGACCGGCAACCTCGCCGGCATCGCCAGCCTCAAGTGGCCGCAGGCGTCGGGACCGGAGCGCGGGCTCGAGTTTCTGAGCATGGACAACGTCCACGGGCTCACCGGGATCTTCTGGGCGTTCCCCGGCTTCGACCTCAGCTCGGCGAACGACGTCGCGATCCTGATCTTCTTTGGCTTCCCGCCGACGGCGACGCGCATCGACGCGGAGGTGAACTTCCCGTCCACCGCGGGAAGCTTCGGCGCGGGGCTCCCGGCCGACGACTTCTTCGGCTACTGGAGCGGCCAGATCTACATCCCCACCGACGGGCCGGTTACCTTCTATCTCGGCAGCGACGACGGCTCGGTGCTCTACATCGACAACCAGCCGGTCGTGAACAACGACGGTGACCACGGGTTCATCGAGCTCTCCGGCACGGTGACGCCTGGCAAGGGCCTGCACCGCATCGACCTCGTCTACTACGACGACGGCGGCAACGCGGGCGTCACGCTCTCGTGGAAGATCGGCAACGGGCCGAAGCAGATCGTGCCCAACTCGGTCCTCTATCCGGCCATCCAGGGTCCGATCGGCGACGTGTCCGTGCTCACGGCCGCGCAGACGGATCTCGAGATCCTCAGCCTCAAGGGCAACGTCATCGAGGACGTCCGGCCGTTCGTCGGCCTCGACGGCCTCGAGGTGCTGCGCCTCGACGGCAACCGCATTTCGAACATCGAGGACCTGGCGGGCGTCCGGCTGATCGACGACGGCGACGCGGGCTTCGAGGCGAAGGGCGCAGGCTGGCAGACGAACCTCAATCCGACGGCGCAGGCGTTCGAGGGCGACTACCACTACCGCCTCGGCTCCGACGACGACACGGCGGCCGTCTGGACTTTCACGAACCTCGACCCGGGCCAATACGAAGTCCTGGTCACCTGGACACCGGCCGGCTCTCGCGCCGACGAGGTCACCTATCTCGTCAAGGGCGCCGACAACACGGCGGTCGTCGAGGGGCTCGACCTCTTCAAGCCCATCGCGGCTGCGC
>JAOAEA010000005.1 GCA_026417035.1 Burkholderiales bacterium | reverse complement strand
CAGCACCCCGCCCACGCTCGCGAGCTTGAGCTCGACCACGGCGGCCGGCACGTACGGCATCGGCGCGGCGATCAACATCACCGCCACGATGAGCGAAGCGGTCCTCGCCGGCTCGCAGATCAGCGTCACCCTGGACACCGGCGACGTCATCACCCTGACCGCGGCGGCGAACGGCACGACGCTCACCGGCACCTACACCGTGGGCGCGGGCGACAACAGCCCCGACCTCAACGTCACGAGCTTCACGATCGTCGACGTGCGCGACCTCGCGGGCAACGCGATGGTCGACAACACGATCCCCGGGGGCCAGAACCTCGCCGACAACGAGGCGCTGGTGATCGACACGATCGCCCCGGCCGCCCCGAGCGTGCCCGACCTCACCGCGGCCTCCGACACCGGCAGCTCGAGCAGCGACAACGTCACTGCGGACAACACGCCCACCTTCGTGGGCACGGCCGAAGCGGGCAGCACCGTGTCGATCTACGACGGCGCGCTGCTGCTGGGCACGACGCTCGCCGACGGCGCCGGCAACTGGAGCTTCACCGCGCCGGTGCTCGCCGACGGTGTGCACTCGATCAGCGCCACCGCCACCGATGCCGCTGGCAACACCGGCCCGGCGTCTGCGGCCCTCGCCGTCACCATCGACACCGTGGCGCCGGCGGCGCCCGCGGTGACCGCGATCAGCACCGACACCGGCACGCCCGGCGACGGCGTGACCTCGGACAACACGCTGGTGATCGGCGGCACGGCCGAAGCGGGCAGCACGGTGACGGTGTACGTGGACGGCAACCCGGTGGGCACCACGCTCGCCAACGGCGCCGGCAACTGGAGCTTCGACTACAGCGGCACGCCGCTCGCCGACGGCACCTACGTGATCACCGCGACCGCCACCGATGCGGCCGGCAACACGAGCCCGGCCTCGGGCGGCTACACGGTGACGGTGGACACGACAGCCCCGACGGGCACCGTGAACCCGGTCGTCACGACCGACCCGACGCCGCCGGTCACCGGCACGGTCAACGATCCGAGCGCGGTCGTCACCGTGACGGTGAACGGCAACACCTACGTCGCGACCAACAACGGCGACGGCACCTGGACCCTACCCGACGACACCGTCGCGCCGCTGCCGCCGGGCACTTACCCGGTCACGGTCACGATCACCGATCCTGCCGGCAATTCGACGAGCGTCATCGGCTCGCTGCAGGTGAATTCGACGCCAAACGCGGTCGCCGACGCCTATGGCACGACGCGCAACCAGGCCCTGACCGTGCCGGCCGGCGCGGGCGTGCTCGCCAACGACACGGATCCCGAGCTCGATCCGCTCACGGCGGGCATCGTCTCGACGACGACGAACGGGACGCTGACGCTCAACGCCGACGGCAGCTTCACCTACGTCCCGAATGCGGGCTTCGCGGGCGTGGACACGTTCACCTACGCCGCCTCCGACGGCGTGAGCTCGAGCACCGCGACGGTCACGATCACCGTTGCGAACACGGCGCCGACGGCGGCGAACGAGACCTATGTGGTGGACGAGGACAACGTGCTCACCGTGGGCGCCGGAGCGGGCCTGCTCGCGAACGATTCGGACGCGGACGGCGACCCGCTCGCGGCCGTCCTCGTGGCCGGGCCGTCGCACGGCACGCTGACGCTCGCCGCCGACGGCTCGCTCGTTTACCGCCCGGGCCAGGACTTCTTCGGCACCGACACGTTCACCTACCGGGTGAGCGACGGGCTCGCGAGCTCGAACGTCGCGACGGTGACCATCACCGTGAACCCGGTGAACGACGCGCCGCAGCTCGTGAACACCACCCTCACGGTCACCGGCGGCGCGACGGTCACCATCGGCACGTCGAACCTCGGCGCCACCGACGTCGACAACGCCTGGTCCACGCTCCTCTACACCGTGAGCCAGATGCAGAACGGCTACTTCCAGTTCGCCTCGGCGCCGGGCACGCCGGTGACTTCGTTCACGCAAGCCGAAATCGCGGCGGGTCTCGTGCAATTCGTCGCCTCGGGGAGCGGCACCCCGTCGTTCCTCGTGAGCGTCACCGACGGCTCGCTGGTGGACGGTCCGCGCGCGGCGACCGTGTTCTACGCGGGCGGCGCCATCCCCGGATCGGGCGGTGGCGGTGGGGTGGATCCCCTCCCGCCGCTCGGCGATCTGGCCTTCGCCGGCGGGCCGTCGGACGCGGGGACGCCGCTCGTCGACCCGGCCGCGGTCAACTTCATCCGGCGCCCGACCGTGCCGCCCTCGGCGGACCAGCCGGGCGACGAGCAGGCGAAGCCCGTCGAGAAGAAGGCCGAGCAGCCCCGCATCGTGGCGCAGGACGACAGCTACGAGACCAAGGCCGGCGGGCAGCTGAGCGTCGCCGCGACGGCGGGCGTGCTCGCGAACGACCGCGGCTTCGACCTGAAGAGCGTTTCGATCCGGGTCACGCAGATGCCGGCGAACGGGGCGCTCTCGCTCGACACCAACGGCGCCTTCGTCTACACGCCGGTGCCGGGCTTCGCGGGCACCGACACGTTCATGTACGAGGTCCGCACCCTCGACGGCCGGACGGCCACCGGCACGGTGACCCTGGTGGTCCGCGGCGTCACCGATGCGGACAAAGTCCGCGAGGAAGAGCTCGGCGGGCCGGGCCGTGAGCAAAATGAACGGGCCCCGGAGCCCGCGGTTGAGGCAGAATTGCGGCTGCAAGTGCCTGCCGGGCGAGGGGAAATCCCCGAGGACGCGGGCGAGGAGATCACCGTGGTGCTCAACTCGGTGAAGATCACCGGCCTCGCGCTTTCGGTCGGGGCGGTGTGGTGGGCGGCGCGGGCCGGCGGCCTGATCGCGAGCCTGCTCGCCTCGGCGCCCGCGTGGCGGCACCTCGACCCGCTGCCGGTGCTCGGCCGGGCCGAAGAAGACGAAGAAGTCGAGTGGGCCGAGCCCGAGGACGTCGACGCGAAGCGCGACGAGCAGGCGGTGAGCTCGGTGCTCGGCGAGACCTGACGCGAGGCGCGAAGAAGATGGCGACGTGCGGCCGGAGGCGACCCGAGTGCGGCTGAGCC
Organism: Burkholderiales bacterium; assembly: GCA_026417035.1. Classification (GTDB taxonomy): domain Bacteria; phylum Pseudomonadota; class Gammaproteobacteria; order Burkholderiales; family SG8-39; genus JAOAEA01. Next base: position 102,570 of record JAOAEA010000005.1, on the reverse strand, counting down.
CGCTCGCGCGGATCAGCATGGGGCTCGTGTCGCTCACGGCCTTCCTGCTGCTCATCGCGGACCTCGCGTTCCACGTCTTCCCCGACGACGTGGAGATCGCGCGCCAGGTGCGCAAGCGCGTCTCCGAGTCGGCCGCCATCCAGCTCACCTCGCTCGTGCAGAAGGGCGACTTCGAGACCATCCAGCGCACCATGGACGGCGTCGCCGCGCGCGAGAACGAGATCCTGTCGCTCGCGGTGCGCAGGAGCGACGGCCAGCTCGTCGCGCAGACCGGCGAGCACGCCCAGCACTGGGTGCCGCCGTCGGGGGGCAACTCCACGCTCACCCACGTGCTGGTGCCGGTGTTCTCCGGCAAGGACCAGTGGGGCCAGATCGAGATCAGCTACCGGCCCGCGACGCCGCGCTCGATCCTCGGCTGGCTGAAGCACCCGCTCGCGATCATCATGTACTTCGTGGTGATCGGCGGCTTCCTCGCCTACTACTGGTACATGCGGCGGGTGCTGGAGCACCTCGACCCGACCGCGGTGATCCCGGACCGGGTGCGCACCGCGCTCGACACGCTCTCGGAGGGGGTGATCATCCTCGACCCGCAGGGCCGGATCGTGCTCGCGAACAGCCGCTTCCGGGCGCTCGTGCCCAAGAGCGAGAAGACGCTGCTCGCCCGCCGCGCGTCCGACCTCCCGTGGCTGCGGGGCGCGCTCCCGGAAGGGACCGAGCCGCCGTGGCACCACGCCCTCGAGCACGGCGAGGCGGTGCACGACGCGATGCTCACGATCCCGCAGGACGGCGACGAGCCGCGCCGCGCGCGCGTGCACGCCTCGCCGATCCTCGACGGGCAGGGCACCGCCCGCGGGTGCCTCGTGACCTTCACCGACGAGACCGACCTCGAGCGTGCGAACGCGAACCTCGCCGCCGCGAACGCCGAGCTGGAGGCGCTCAACCAGCAGGTGGCGCGGCAGAACGAAGAGCTGAAGCAGCTCGCGGCCATCGACCCGCTCACCGGCTGCATGAACCGCCGCTCGTTCTTCGAGGCCGCCGGGCCGCTCTTCGTGCAGACGCAGGAGGCGGGCGGCGAGCTCTGCGTGCTGATGTGCGACATCGACAAGTTCAAGTCGATCAACGACACCCACGGCCATGGCGTCGGCGACCTCGTGATCCAGCAGCTCGCGCGCATCCTCAAGGCGGCGCTGCGCCCGTCGGACCTGCTGTGCCGCTACGGCGGGGAGGAGTTCTGCATCGTCCTGCCCGACGTGAACATGCTCCAAGCGTACGTGATCGCCGAGCGCATCCGCTTCAAGGTCGAGGCGCAGGCGGGTCCGGGGGTGCGCTCCGTGCCGGGGCTGCGCGTCACGTCGAGCTTCGGCCTCTCCTCGATCGGCCTCGGCGCGCCCGACCTGAAGGCGCTCATCGAGCAGGCCGACGAGGCGCTCTACCACTCGAAGCAGACCGGCCGCAACAAGGTCACGCGCTTCGACGACATGATGATCGAGAAGGCCGGCACCGGCGCCGACGCCCAGGCCGCGACGGTAGTCCTCAACACCGCCGCCGGCGGCTGATCGGAGGACAGAGAACGGAAGACAGAGGACGGAGCGCCCGCTCGTCCTCGGCTCCGCTTCCCGGCCAGTCGGTCGGCCACCGCTCTCTCACCCCATCCCGACCTTCTCGCCGGACGGAGAAGGGCGCGTCCTTCCCTCCCGCTGCTCGCAGAAGGAGCGGTGGGCGCCGGCACGTGACGCGACCATCGGCGCCGATCGGCTCCGGCGCGCAAGGCTCGGCCCCGAAGGCGCCCCCTCAGAGGGCCGAGGTGTTCCGGCTCGCGGCGAGGTAGGAGTCCTGCGTCGAGAGGACGTGCTCGCGCAGGGCGGACTGCGCGCGCCGCACGTCGCCCTCGGCGATGCGCGCGACGATGCGGGCGTGGTTCTGCTGGCAGTGCTCGACCTGGTCGTCGTGCTCCGGGAGGCGGTAGCGCAGCGCCTCGATGCGGTGCCCGACGAGCCCGTAGGCGGCGACGAGGTGCGGATTGCCGCAGGCCGCCACGATCGTTTCGTGGAAATCGGTGTCGAGCTCGTGCACCGCCCGCGCGTCGGCGTTCCGGCCCTTCGGCATGCGCGCGAGGTTCGTCCTGAGTGCGGCCACCAGCCCCGCGAGGTCGCGGCGCATGGCGAGCGCCAGCGCCTCGGTTTCGATGATCTCGCGGAACTCCGTGAGCGCGCGCACTTCGTCCGGCTCGAGGCGGAAGACGAACGTCCCCCGCTGCGGCTGGATGTCCACCAGCCCGTCCATCTTGAGCCGCAGCAGGGCCTCGCGCACTGGGGTCTTGCTGATGCCGAGGTTCACTGCGAGCGCCGCTTCCGAGAGCTGCTCGCCGAACCCGAGCCGCCCTTCCACGATCGCCTGGCGGATCCGCTCGACGGCGAGGTCGGTCAGGCTCTTCGGGCGGTCGAGCTTGGTCTCCAGGGGCATGCCGGGCTTGCCTGTGCCATCTAACGTCTGATATGTTAGATGCCAATCGGGGCGGCCTGCAAGCCCCGGCCCGCGGGGCGCCGCGGGAACGAAGAAGGAGGAGGCATGGAGCCAGCGGCGGCCCCGATCCCGCCGGGACCGGTCGAGCGCGCGTTCGTGACGGTGAACCGGTGGCTCGTCATCGCCCTGATGGGCTCGATGGCGGCGCTGGTGTTCGTGAACGTCATCGCCCGTTACCTCTTCAACGACTCGATCATCTGGGTGGAGGAGCTGACCCAGTACCAGATGATCTGGATCACCTACCTCGGCGCGGGGCTCGCGCTGCGCGAGGGCCGGCACGTCGCGGTGGACCTCTTCACCGACCTCCTGCCCGAGCGGCTGCGCCGCTACGTGCGCGTGTTCGTGGGGCTGGCGATCCTCGCGTTCCTCGTCACGCTCGCCGTGCTCGGGTTCCGCATCGCGGCGTTCACCTGGAGTCAGGAGACGCCGGTGCTCAACATCCCCACCGGCATCCCCTACCTCGGGATCCCGATCGGCGCGGCGGTGATGGCCCTGCACCTCGTGCTCTTCTTCCGCGAGTTCGTGGCCTGCCGGTGGGAGCACGACCCGGTGGCCGAGGCCGCCGTCGATTAGGCGCCGGGCATGGCCGCCGTCCTGATCCTCGTCTTCCTCGCCGGCATGGTGATCGGCCTGCCGATCGCGTTCTTCATGGGCGGCGCGGGCTTGCTCGCGCTCGCGTGGGACGGGAAGCTCTCGCTCCTCTCGGTGCCGCAGCGGCTCTTCGACGGCATCAACTCGTTCCCGCTGATGGCGGTGCCGTTCTTCATCCTCGCCGCCGACCTCATGACGGCGAGCGGCATCACCACGGCGCTGCTGCGGTTCTCGCAGAGTATCGTCGGCCACATCCGCGGCGGCCTCGGGCACGTGAACGTGGTCACCTCGATGCTCTTCGCCGGGATCAGCGGCTCGGCGCTCGCCGACGCGGCCGGGCCGGGCGCGATCGAGATGCGCATGATGGAGCGCGCCGGCTACGAGAAGTACTACGCCGCGGCGCTCTCCGCGGCCACGGCGACGATCGGACCGATCATCCCGCCGTCGATCATCATGGTGATCTACGCGCTCACCGACAACCGGGTGACCGTCGCGGGGCTCTTCCTCGCCGGCGTCGTCCCGGGCCTGCTCCTCGGCGTCGCGCTGATGGTCGCGAACCACTGGATCTCGGTGAAGCGCGGCTACGGCCCGGCCGAGGCGCGCAAGCCCTGGTCGGCGCGGCTGAAGGCGCTTTGGAAGGCGACGCCGATCCTCGCGATGCCGGCGATCATCATCGGCGGCATCCTCTCGGGGCTGTTCACGCCCACCGAGGCCTCGGCGGTGGCGGTGTTCTACGCGCTCTTCATCGGCCTGTTCGTCACGCGCACGCTCGACACGCGGCTGATCGCCAAGGTCCTGCTGCAGAGCGGGTTGGTGACCTCCGCGGCGCTCCTCATCGTGTCGATGGCTTCGCTCTTCGCCTGGCTGCTCACGCTCCTGCAGATCCCGCAGACGATCGCCGGGGCCATCGGCGGCATCACGACCGACCCGCTCGCCGTGCTGCTGATCGTCGCGGTGTTCGTGCTCGCCTGCGGCCTGGTGATCGACGTGCTGCCGGCGGTGATCATCCTGGTCCCGGTGCTCGCCCCGCTCTCCGACCAGTTCGGCATCGACCCGCTGCACCTCGCGATGACCGTCGTGCTCAACCTGACCATCGGGCTGATCACGCCGCCGGTGGGCGGGGTGCTCTTCGTGATGAGCTCGGTCGGGCGGTTGCGGCTCGACCGGCTCGCGCGCGCGATCCTGCCCCTGATCGCGGTCGAGCTCCTCGTGCTACTCGCCGTCATCGTGTTTCCGGCGCTGTCCACCGCGGTGCCGGGCTGGTTCGGCTACACCCGTTAGTCGCTTTCACCCGAGAAGGAGGAACCATGAAGACCCTGAAGCTCGTCGCGGCGGCGCTCGCCGCATGCGCGCTCGCGGCCGGCCCGGCCCACGCGCAGAAGGTGCTCAAGTACGCGCACTTCCAGCCCGCGAAGGACGACCAGCCGAAGCACGTGGCCGCGCTCGCCTTCAAGGAGCACGTGGAGAAGGCCACCAACGGCTCGATCAAGGTCGAGATCTTCCCCGCCGGCCAGTTCGGCAAGGACCAGCCGACCATGGAGGCGCTGCGCCTCGGCACGCTGGAGATGGCGGTCGCCCACGACGGCGCGATCGCGACCATCTACAAGCCGATCGGCGTCCTCGGCATCCCGTTCCTCTACGACAGCCACGAGCACGCCTGGCGCGTGTACGACAGCCCCTGGCGCGAGTCGATGTCGAGCGACATGGTGAAGAAGACCGGCGTGCGCATGCTCGCCGTCGCCGACAACGGCGTGCGCCACTTCACCAACAGCCTGCGGCCGATCAAGTCGCCGGCCGACATGAAGGGGATGAAGATCCGCATCCAGCCCTCGCCCGTGTTCAAGACGCTGGTCGAGTCGCTCGGCGCCTCGGCCTCCGCGATCCCTTGGGCGGAGCTGCCCACGGCGCTGCAGCAGAAGGTGGTCGATGGCCAGGAGAACGGCGTCACCAACATCCTCGCCGCGAGCCTGTACCAGTACCAGAAGTACGCGATCCTCGACGGCCACGTGTGGAGCATCCACGCGTACCTGATGAACGACCGCTTCTACAACGGCCTCACCCCGGCCGAGAAGAAGGCCGTGGACGAGGGCGTGCAGAAGGCCGTCGCGATCCACCGCAAGATGACGAGCGACCAGGACAAGAACGCCAAGCCGATCCTGGAGAAGGTGGGCATGGAGGTGTACGTGCCGACGGAGGCGCAGGTCGCCGAGTTCCGCAAGCTCTCGCAGCCGCCGGTGCGCGAGTGGGCCGACAAGGAGATCGGCAAGGAGTACGTCGACAGCCTGTTCAAGGCGATCGACGCCACCCGGAAGTAGGCCGCGGCGGGCCGTTCCCCGGCGGGGCGCGGTCGGCCCGCGGCTGCGGGGCCACGACATGGCGCGCAGAGTCGTCGTCCTCGACTCGGGCTACGACAGCTACGACACCGAGCGGGCGATCCTCGCCCCGCTCGGGGCCGAGGTCGTCGTGCGAGCGTGCGACCGCGACGCCGCGCGCGTGGCCGAGGCGTTGCGCGACGCCGAAGCGGCGCTCGTGCGCGAGTCGCCGGTCACGGCGGCGGCGATCGCCGCGGCGCCGGCGCTGCGGGCGATCGTCCGCTACGGCATCGGCATCGACAACATCGACCTCGACGCGGCGCGCGCGCGGCGCGTCTTCGTGGCGAACGTGCCGGATTACGGCGCGGAGGAAGTGAGCGACCAGGCGCTCGCGCTCCTGTACGCGGTCGTGCGCCGCGTCGCCGCGCGCGACCGGGCGGTGCGCGAGGGCGCCTGGAACGTCTCGCGGCACGAGCGCATGTACCGGGTCGCCGGGCGCACCCTCGGGCTCGTGGGCTACGGCCGGATCGCGCGGGCCTTCGAGCGCAAGCTGCGCGGCTGCGGCGTCGCGCGCGTGCTGGTGAGCGACCCCCATGCCGCGCCCGCCCCGGGCATCGAGATCGTGGACCTCGACACGCTGTGCCGCGAGGCCGACTACGTTTCGCTGCACGCGCCGCTCGTGCCCGAGACCCGGCATCTCATCGACCGGCGCCGGCTCGCGCTCATGAAGCCCACGGCCATTCTCGTGAACACCGCGCGCGGCCCGCTCGTCGACGAGGAAGCGCTCGTCGAGGCGCTCGCCGCGGGCCGGCTCTTCGGCGCCGGCATCGACGTGTACGAGCACGAGCCCCCGCGCCGCGGCCATCCGCTCTTCGGCCTCGCGAACGCGGTGCTCTCGGACCACACCGGCTGGTATTCGGAGGAATCGGTGGCGGAGCTGCAGTCCAAGGCGGCGGCCGAGGTCGCGCGGGTCCTCGCCGGCGAGCGGCCTTTGCACTGGGTGAACCCATGGCCGCAATGACCCCGGCCGCGGTCTGCGAGCGCCTCGTCGCGCAGCGCGTGGTGCCGGTCCTGCGGTTCGCGTCCGCGGCGCAGGCGCGCGAGGCGGTCGCCTGCCTCCACGAAGCCGGATTTCGCGTCTTCGAGATCACGATGACGACGCCCGATGCGGTCACGCTCGTCGCCGAGCTCGCGGGGTCGCTCGCCGATTCGGTCGTCGGCGCCGGCACGGTGCTCGAGCTCGACCAGGGGCGGCGCTGTCTCGAGGCCGGGGCGCGGTTCCTGGTGTCGCCCTGCCTCGTCGCCGGCCTGCCGGCGATCGCGCACGGGGCGGGCGCGGCAGCGCTCGTCGGCGGATTCACGCCGAGCGAGGTCTTGGCCGCGCACCGCGAGGGCGCCGACATCGTCAAGGTCTTCCCGGCGTCGAGCGGCGGGCCCGCGCATCTTCGCGCACTGCACGCGGTGTTCCCGCAGATCCGCCTCTGCCCGACCGGCGGCGTGACTGCGGCGAACCTGCGCGATTACCTGAAGGCCGGCGCGGCGCTGGTCGGCGTCGGCAACGACATCGTCGATGCCGGAGCGCTCGCGCGCGGCGACCGCGGGGCGGTCATCGCCCACGCGCGGCGGTTCCTGGAAAGCTGAAGGGAGAGAGCATGGACCTCGAAGAACTCGTCGAAGGCTTCCGCGGCGTCGCGACCGCCTCGGTCGCCGACTCGGTGGACAAGATCTGCGGCCGGCGCGGCTACATGGACCACGAGCTGCGGCCGCGCATCAACGAGAAGCGCATCGTCGGTCCGGCGGTCACGGTGCTCGAGGGTCCGACCACCGAGTTCGTTCCGCCGCAGCACGCGCTCGACCTCATCGACTCCGCGGCCCCCGGCAGCGTCATGGTGATCGCGATCGGCGGCGAGGCGAACGTCGCGATCTGGGGCGGGCTGATGACGGCCGGGTCCTACGCGCGGGGGCTCGCGGGCGCGGTCCTCGACGGCGGCGTGCGCGACATCTACGAGATCCGGCGCGACTACGACTTCCCGGTGATCGCACGCTCGGTCTCCCCGGGCACGACGCTCGGGCGCTTCAAGACGCTCGGCGCGAACGTCCCTGTGGTCTGCGGCGGCATCGAAGTGCACCCCGGCGATATCATCGTCGGCGACGCGGACGGCGTGGCGGTCGTGCCGCGCGCGCAGGCCGAGGCGGTGCTCGGGATGGCGCAGGAGATCGACAAGCGCGAGCTGGAGCAGGCGCGGCTCATCGTCGCGGCCCGGTCGCTGAAGGAGGGCCTCGCGAAGTACGGGCGGATCTGAGGCGGAGCGTGAACGCAGAGTCCGCAGAGGACGCGGAGGGACGCGGAGTGGAAGCTTCCTGGCGACCGGGAGCCGACTCTCGCGCCTTGCGGATCCGGGGGGCACCGGCGCGCGATCGCTGTCGCGAAGGCCCGGCCGGCGGGCCACCCGACCTGCCTGCCCACCGCGTTCCGTCGCAGCGGCAGAACGTGCTCCGGCACGCGCGCGAGACGCAAGTTGACCGAGCCCGGCCCCTTCGTGGGCTGGTGGTGAACCGCTTTCCCCGACGACGATGACGACGACCGACATCCTGGCCATCGGCGAGCCGATGGTCGAGTTCAACCAGACGCGGCCGGGCGAGCCGGGCTACCTGCAGGGCTTCGGCGGCGACACGTCGAACATGATCATCGCCGCCGCGCGCTCCGGCGCGCGCACGGCTTACCTCACGCGCCTCGGCGACGACCAGTTCGGGCGCATGTTCCTCGATCTGTGGCAGGCCGAGGGCGTCGACGCTTCGGGCGTCGGCGTCGATCCCGACGCGCACACGGCGGTCTACTTCGTGACCCACGGGCCGCAGGGGCACGTGTTCAGCTACCTGCGCGCCGGCTCGGCCGCGAGCCGGATGCGCCCGGCGCATCTGCCCCTCGACCGCGTGCGCGGCGCGCGCTTCGTGCAGGCGTCCGGCATCAGCATGGCGATCTCGGCGACCGCTGCCGACACGGTCCTCGCCGCGTTCGACGCGGCGCGCGCCGCGGGCGCCAGGGTCGCCTTCGACTCGAACCTGCGGCTGAAGCTCTGGCCGCTTGCGCGCGCGCGGGCGATGATCGGCGCCGCGGCCGCGATGGCCGATTACTTCTTCCCGAGCATCGAGGACGCGCGCGCCCTCTCGGGGCTCGAGGATCCGGCGGCCATCGTCGATTGGGCGCACGGGCTGGGCGCCGGCACGGTGTTCCTGAAGCTCGGCCCCGGCGGCGTGATCGTGAGCGACGGCACGCGGCGCGAGCGGATCGCCGGGCACGAGGTGACGGCGGTCGATGCGACCGGCGCCGGGGACTGCTTCTGCGGCGCGACGCTCGCGCGGCTCTGCGCCGGGGACTCGGTGTTCGCGGCCGCCCGCTACGCGAACGCCGCGGCCGCGCTCGCGACCACCGGCTTCGGCGCCGTGGCCCCGCTGCCGCGGCCGGAGGCGGTGCGCGCGCTGCTCGCTACCGCCGGCTGACCCGTTCGGAACCGCGGAGGACGCGGTGGCCGCGGAGGAGAGGCGTCACCGTCGCCGAGAGCGGTCGCGTTCCCGGAGACAAGGCGATCGCGATCGACACTGCATCCCCGCCTCCCTGGCTTCCTTCGCGGTGAGAGCAGTCGTCGCTCAGAACGTCCCCGGATACGCCCCGCCGTCGATCAGGAAGTTCTGCCCGGTGACGTAGCCGGCTTGCGCGCTGCAGAGGTAGGCGCAGGCCTCGCCGAACTCGGCCGGGTCGCCCATGCGCCCGGCGGGGATCGTCTTCACGCGCTCGGCGATCGCCTCCTCCTGTGTGATGTTGCGGCTCTTCGCGATCGCGCCGAGGGTGGTGCGGCTGCGGTCGGTGAGGAAGAAGCCGGGCAGCAGGTTGTTGATGGTGACGTTGTGCTTGACCGTCTGGCGCGCCAGACCCGCGACGAACCCGGTGAGCCCGGCGCGCGCGCCGTTGGAGAGCCCGAGCGCGAGGAGCGGCATCTTCACCGCGCCGGAGGTGATGTTCACGATGCGGCCGAAGCGCTGCGCGATCATGTGGTCCACGGTGGCCTTGATGAGCTCGATCGGCGTGAGCATGTTCGCGTCGAGCGCGCGGAGCCAGTCCTCGCGCGTCCACTCGCGGAAGTCGCCGGGCGGCGGGCCGCCGGCGTTCGTCACCAGGATGTCGGGCTCGGGGCAGGCGGCGAGCGCTGCCGCCCGGCCCTCGGGCGTCGTGATGTCCGCGGCGACTGCCGTCACGTCGGCTCCCGTCGCCGCGCGGATCTCCGTCGCGGCCGCGTCGAGCGCCTCGCGGCCGCGGGCGACGATGGTGACGGCAACGCCTTCGCGCGCGAGCGACGTCGCGCACGCCTTGCCCAGTCCCTTGCTCGCCGCGCAGACGAGCGCGGCCCTTCCCCTGATCCCCAGATCCATCGCGCTTTCCTCGTTCGAGCGTCTCCGCCGGAGACGCGGTGGACGCGGAGGATAGCCGAGATGCCCCGGCGCGGCGCGTCCTCAGCGCCGCGGCTTGAGGCTCACGAGCAGCACGCCGCCGACGACGAGGAACGAGCCGAGGATTTGCGCGAGCGTCATCCGCTCGTCGAGCCCGAGCCACCCCAGCGCGATGGTGCTCACCGGGCCGAGCGCGCCGACGATCGCGGTCTCGTTGGCGCCGACACGCCGCAGCGCCTCCGCGGTCATGAACGTCGGCGCCACGGTGCAGCCGATCGCCATCGCGGCGGCGAGCGCGTAGACCTGCCACGGGAGCTCGAGCGCCGAAAACGGCCGCAGCAGGAGGAACTGCAGGATCACGGCGAGGCTCGCCCAGGAGAGCGCCAGCGCGGTGAAGCGCACCGAGCCCACCCGCCGGATCACTTCGGTGCCGGCGACGAGATAGACGGCGTAGGCGGCCGCGCTCGCGAAGACGAGGGCCGCCCCGAGCGGCAGGTTCTCGTGCTGTCCCTCGACCGAGCGCGCGAGCACGATCGCCAGGCCGACGTAGGTGATCGCGAGCGCCGCGAGCTCGCGCGCGCCGGCGGGCTTGCGGAGCGCGACCCAGGAGAGCGCCACGACCAGCGTCGGGTAGAGGAACAGCAGCAGCCGCGCGAGGCCCGCCGAGATGTATTGCAGGCCGAGGAAATCGAAGAAGCTCGCGAGGTAGTAGCCGAGGAAGCCGAGCCCCGCGATCGCGACGGCATCCCGCCGGGAGATCGGGCCGCCGCCCGCGCGGCCGCGCACCCAGAGCGCCGCCGCGAGGAAGAAGGGCAAGGAGAAGACCATGCGCAGCGCGATCAGCGTCACCGGGTCGCGCGCGTAGCCGTAGGCGAGCTTGATGAGGATCGGCCGGATCGAGAAGAGGAACACCGCCCCGGCGGCGAGGGCGAGGCCGACGGCGCGGTCCGAGGCGGAGCGGGTCAACGGGGCCGGGGCGGTGACAGCGCGAGGTCCGCAGCCGGGCGACGGCCCGACGGACCGTTAGCAGGCTGTTGAAAAACGCTTCCCGGCGCTCGTCGAGAGCAACGGCCACCGATGCTTTGGGAGGGAAGCGTTTTTCGGCAGCCTCTAGATTAGGGGGTCAAGGGGGATGTGTCCCCCTCTTTCAACACCCTGTTAGCGCCGCTTCCCGCCGAGGATCGAGCCGAGGATGCCGCGCGTGATCTCGCGGCCGATGGAGGACCCCACCGACCGCGCGGCGCTCTTGGCGGCCGATTCGAGCACGCCCTCCCGCTTGCCACCGCGTGGCCCGGTCGAGCCGAAGAGGATGTCGGAGAGGCCGCCCAGCACGCCGCCGCCTCCGGCCTCGGCGCCCTTCGGCGCGCCCTTCGCGGGGCCGGCCGGCGCGCCGGCCTCGGCGGCGCGCCCTTTGAGCTTCTCGTAGGCCGACTCGCGATCGACCATCTGCTCGTAGTGGCCGTAGGCCGGCGAGCCCTTGATGATCTTCTGGCGCTCCTCCGGCGCGATCGGCCCGATCCGCGACGCGGGTGGATAGACGAAGGCGCGCTCGGTGACGCCCGGCCGGCCCTTCTCGTCGAGGAGCGACACGAGCGCCTCCCCCACCCCGAGCTCGGTGATCGCCGCGGCGGTGTCGAGCTTGGGGTTGGGGCGCAGGGTCTCGGCCGCCGTTTTCACCGCCTTCTGGTCCTTGGGGGTGAACGCGCGCAGGGCGTGCTGGACGCGGTTGCCGAGCTGCCCGAGCACCGACTCGGGGATGTCGAGCGGGTTCTGCGTCACGAAGTACACGCCCACGCCCTTGGAGCGGATGAGCCGCACCACCTGCTCGATCTTCTCGAGGAGCGACTTCGGCGCCTCGCTGAAGAGGAGGTGCGCCTCGTCGAAGAAGAAGACGAGCTTCGGCTTCTCGAGGTCGCCCACCTCGGGCAGCTTCTCGAAGAGCTCGGCGAGCAGCCACAGGAGGAAGGTCGAGTAGAGCTTGGGCGAGTTCATCAGCTGGTCGGCGGCGAGGATGTTGACCACGCCGCGACCCCTGGCGTCGGTCTGCAGCAGATCGTCGATGTCGAGCATCGGCTCGCCGAAGAACTGCTCGCCGCCCTGCTGCTCGATCTCCAGCAGGCCGCGCTGGATCGCGCCGACCGAGGCCGCCGAGATGTTCCCGTACTCGGTGGTGAACTGCTTGGCGTTGTCGCCCACGTACTGCAGCATCGCGCGCAGGTCTTTCAGGTCGAGGAGCAGGAGCCCGTTGTCGTCGGCGATCTTGAAGACGAGCGTCAGCACGCCCTGCTGCGTGTCGTTGAGGCCGAGGAGCCGCCCGATGAGCAGCGGCCCCATGTCGGAGACGGTCGCCCGCACCGGATGGCCCTGCTTCCCGAACACGTCCCAGAAGACCACCGGGAAGCCGGACCACTGCGGCTCCGCGAAGCCGTGCGCTGCGAGGTGCTTCGCGAGCTTCGGGCTCGCCGCGCCGGGGGCGCTGATGCCCGAGAGGTCGCCCTTCACGTCGGCGAGGAACACCGGCACGCCGATGCGCGAGAACCCCTCGGCCAGGACCTGGAGGGTGATCGTCTTCCCGGTGCCGGTCGCCCCGGCGATCAGGCCGTGGCGGTTGGCGAGCGCCGGCAGCAGCGCGAGCTCGGTCGATTCCTTCTTGGCGGCGGGCAGGGGTTCGGCCATGGCGTCGGATCCGGGGAAGGGGCTGCTAAAATTATCAGCTTCGAGGAAGAAGCACCACACCGGGACGCCATGGCAGGTCACAGCAAGTGGGCCAACATCAAGCACCGCAAGGCCGCGGCCGACGCGAAGAAGGGCAAGGCCTTCACGCGCGCGCTGCGCGAGGTCTTCGTCGCGGCGAAGGCGGGCGGCGGCGACCCGGCCATGAACGCGCGCCTACGGCTCGCCATCGACAAGGCGCGCGAGGTGAACGTCCCCAAGGACAACATCGACAACGCGATCAAGCGCGGCACCGGCGAGATCCAGGGCGAGGCCTACGAGGAGATCCGCTACGAGGGCTACGGCATCGGCGGCGCCGCGGTGATGGTGGACTGCCTCACCAACAACCGCACTCGCACCGCCGGGGAGATCCGGCACGCGTTCACCAAGCATGGCGGCAACCTCGGCACCGACGGGTCGGTGGCCTTTCTCTTCAAGCATCTCGGCGTGTTCCTGTTCGCGCCGGGCGCGGCCGCCGAGGAGAAGGTGATGGAGGCGGCGCTCGAGGCGGGCGCGGAGGACGTCGTCACGAACGAGGACGGGTCGATCGAGGTCCTGTGTGCGCCGGGCGATTTCCAGAAGGTCCAGGAGGGGCTCGTGAAAGCGGGCCTCAAGCCCGACGTCGCCGAGGTGACCATGCGCGCCTCGACCGAGACGGTGCTCACCGGCGAGGACGGCGCCCGGATGCAGAAGCTCCTCGACGCGCTCGAGTCGCTCGACGACGTGCAGGACGTGTACACGACGGCGGCGATCGAGGCGTGAGGGCAGGATGCGGGATTCAGGATTCGGGATTCGGGGTTAAGGATTCGGGATTCGGAATGGAGCACGAGGCGTGTCGAACGGCCCCTCCCATGCGCGATCCCGCCCGTTGACCGCTGCCGGCCGTTGCTGACCGCTGAATCCCGAATCCCGAATCCTGTACCCTGCCCCCATGCCCTCCGCCCCGGCCCGGATCCTCGGCATCGACCCGGGCCTGCGCGTCACCGGGTTCGGCGTCATCGACAGGGCGGGCGCGGTGCTCGCGTACGTGACGAGCGGCTGCATCCGCACCCGGGAGACGGCGGGCACGCCGGAGCGCCTGCGCACGATCCTCGACGGGCTCGCCGAGATCATCCGCGCACACGCCCCGACGCAGGTCGTGGTCGAGGAAGTGTTCGTGAACGTGAATCCGCAATCGACGCTGCTGCTCGGCCAGGCGCGCGGCACGGCGATCTGCGCCTCGGTCCTTGCGGGACTGCCGGTCGCCGAGTACACGGCGATGCAGGTCAAGCAATCGGTGGTCGGCAACGGCCACGCGGACAAGGCGCAGGTGCAGGAGATGGTGAGGCGGCTCCTGCGCCTTCCCGCGGCGCCGAGCCCGGACGCCGCGGACGCGCTCGCGTGCGCCATCTGCCACGCCCACGGCGGGCAGGGCCTCGGGCGGCTGGCGACCGCCGGCTACCGGATGAAGGGCGGGCGCCTCGTATGATCGGGCGGCTCGCCGGCGTCCTGCTCGAGAAGGCGCCGCCGCAGATCCTGGTCGAGGCGCACGGCGTCGGCTACGAGGTCGAGGTGCCGATGAGCACCTTCTACAACCTTCCGGCGACCGGCGAGCGCGTCGTGCTGCTCACCCACCTCGTGGTGCGCGAGGACGCGCATCTCCTCTACGGCTTCGCGAGCGAGGGCGAGCGCCGCGCCTTCCGCCAGCTCCTGCGCATCAGCGGCATCGGCGCGCGCACCGCGCTCGCGCTGCTCTCGGGGCTCTCGGTCGCGGAGCTCGCCGACGCGGTGATGATGCAGGAGCCGGGTCGCCTCACGCGCGTCCCCGGCATCGGCAAGAAGACCGCCGAGCGGCTGCTCCTGGAGCTCAGGGACAAGATGGGTGCCGAGCTCGCGGGCGGCATGGCCGTGAACCGGCCCGCGCCGGTGGCCTCGGACGTGACCAACGCGCTGCTCGCGCTCGGCTACAACGAGAAGGAAGCGGCCGCGGCGGTGAAGGCGCTGCCCGAGGGGCTCTCGGTGGCCGAGGGCATCCGGCAGGCGCTGAAGGCGCTGGCGAGGGGATAGGGGTGATGAGTGAGGATCGAGGAGTGAGGATCGAGAACTCGGAATTGAGAGTCGAGGGCGGCTAGGTCCCGTGACGTACCGCGAGCGCCTGGTGTGGCAGAAAGCGATCAGTCTCGTCGAAGCGGTTTACGCCCTGACACGTCGATTTCCGCCGGAGGAGCGGTTCGTCTTCGCGAATCAGATGCAGCGGTCGGCGATCTCGGTGCCCTCGGCCATCGCGCAAGGTCATGGCCGGAAGGCTACCGGCACGTTCCTGCGGCATCGGTCGATCGCATCCGGATCCCTCACGGAGCTCGAGACCCAGCTCCAGATCGCTCACCGCGTTGGATACGTCGGGCATGAGGCGCTTTCCGAGCTCCTCGCGATGACGGAGGAGGTTGGCAAGATGCTCTCCGGGCTCCAGAATTCGCTCGATCCCGGGCGCGAGCACCTCGATCCCGAATCCTAACGCCTCGATCCTGAATCCCAGATCCTGCCCCCGTGCCCATCGAAACCGACCGGCTCGTTTCCGCGGCGAGCGCCTCGGCGCAGGAAGAGGCGTTCGAGCGCGCGCTGCGGCCCAAGCAGCTCGCGGAGTACGTCGGGCAGGAGAAGATCCGCGGCCAGCTCGAGATCTTCATCCAGGCGGCGCGGGCGCGGCGCGAGGCGCTCGACCACGTGCTCCTCTTCGGGCCGCCGGGGCTCGGCAAGACGACGCTCGCGCACATCATCGCGCGCGAGATGGGCGTGAACCTGCGCCAGACCTCCGGCCCGGTGCTGGAGCGCCCGGGGGACCTCGCGGCGCTGCTCACCAACCTCGAGCCGAACGACGTCCTCTTCATCGACGAGATCCACCGCCTCTCGCCGGTGGTCGAGGAGATCCTCTATCCGGCGCTCGAGGATTACCAGATCGACATCATGATCGGCGAGGGCCCGGCGGCGCGGTCGGTGAAGCTCGACCTGCAGCCGTTCACGCTGGTCGGCGCGACCACGCGCGCCGGGATGCTCACGAACCCGCTGCGCGACCGCTTCGGCATCGTAGCGCGGCTCGAGTTCTACTCGCCCGCCGAGCTGCAGCGCATCATCGACCGCTCGGCGGCGCTGCTCGACGTCGCGATCGAGCCCGACGGGGCGCTCGAGATCGCCAAGCGCTCGCGCGGCACGCCGCGCATCGCCAACCGTCTGCTGCGCCGCGTGCGCGACTACGCCCAGGTCAAGGCCGACGGCGTCGTCACCCGTGCGGTCGCCGACGCGGCGCTGGCGATGCTCGACGTCGACCTCGCCGGCCTCGACCTCATGGACCGCAGGCTGCTCGCCGCGGTGATCGAGAAGTTCGCTGGCGGGCCGGTCGGGGTGGAGAGCCTCGCCGCGGCGATCGGCGAGGAGCGCGACACCATCGAAGACGTGCTCGAGCCCTACCTCATCCAGCAGGGCTACCTGCAGCGCACGCCGCGCGGGCGCATGGCGACGGCGGCCGCGTTCCGGCACTTCGGGCTCGGCGCTCCGGCCCGCCCGGGCACGCCCGACCTGTGGAGCGAAGGTGAGTAACCCTTTTCCGCGCCTCGCGCGTTCGAAGCGGACACGGACCCCGAGGGAGCAGGAGACGGGCTTGCAGCAGCCGATGACGACGACGCGGCCCGGGAAGGCGCGGTGCGGCGCGCGCGGCAACCGCCCGCCGGCGGACGGCCTCGATTCGCCCCGCTTCGCGTCTTCGTGCCTTCGCGGCGAGGCGCTTGCGTCGTGTCCGTGAGCACGCCCTTCTCGATCCCGGTCCGTGTCTACTACCGCGACACGGACGCCGGCGGCGTGGTCTACCACGCGAACTACCTCGCCTTCATGGAGGCGGCGCGCATGGAGCTCCTCGAGGCCGCCGGCATCGACGTCGTCGGGCTCGCCGAGGCGGGCGAGTCGCTCTTCATGGTGTATTCGATCGACATCAAGTACCACAAGCCGGCGCGGCTCAACGACCTGCTCTCGGTCACGGTGCGGACCACCCACCTCGGCCGCGTGCGCATGGAATTCGACCAGCGCGTCCTGCGCGGCGGCGACGAGCTCGTCACCGCCGCCGTCCACGCCGTCTGCGTGCACCCGCGCAGCCTGAAACCCATCGCCGTGCCCGCCGCGGTGCGCGAGAAACTCGAACGTTACCGATGAGCTCCGACCTCTCCATCCTCTCGCTCGTCACCCAGGCGAGCCTCGTCGTCCAGCTGGTGATGGCGCTGCTCCTCGCCGTGTCGGTGATGTCGTGGTACTACATCTTCCGCAAGGTGTTCACGATCCGGCTCGCGCGGCGCCAGACCGACGAGTTCGAGAAGGCGTTCTGGAGCCGCCCCGACCTGAACGCCCTCTACCAGAGCGCGGTCAACGCCCGCCACGAGACCGGCAGCCTCGAGCGCATCTTCGAGGCCGGCTTCCGTGACTTCGTGAAGCTGAAGGGCCAGCGCGCCGCCGATCCGAGCGCGCTCGTCGACGGGGCGCGCCGCGCGATGCGCGCCACGCACCAGCGCGAGATGGACCATCTCGAGTCGCACCTCAACTTCCTCGCCTCGGTCGGCTCGGTGAGCCCCTACGTGGGCCTGTTCGGCACGGTGTGGGGGATCATGCACGCGTTCCGGGGGCTGGCGAACGTGGCGCAGGCGACGCTCGCTTCGGTGGCGCCGGGGATCGCCGAGGCGCTCGTGGCCACGGCCATCGGCCTCTTCGCGGCGATCCCGGCGGTGGTGGCCTACAACCGCTTCTCGCACGACATCGACCGCCTCGCGATCCGCTTCGAGAGCTTCATCGAGGAGTTCTCCAACATCCTGCAGCGGCAGGCGGTGAGATGATGCGATCGTTCACCACGAAGGCACGATGGGCACCGGGGGCGGGGATGCCCGCTCGCGGCCGGCCTGAGCGACGCCGCTCGCCCTTCCCGGGCGCACCGGTCGGCGGGATCCGCGACGCCGCCCGGTCGCGGGGCATCGCTTCCGTGTCTCCAGGGTGAACCCCGCCATGCGACAGCGGCGCCTCATGAATCAGATCAACGTCGTGCCCTACATCGACGTGATGCTGGTGCTGCTGGTGATCTTCATGGTGACCGCGCCATTCCTCAACCCGGGCACGGTGGAGCTGCCGAGCGTGGCGAAATCGGCGCAGACGCCGGAGGCGCCCCTCGAGGTGACGATCCGCGCCGACGGGTCGCTCGCGCTGCGCGAGCGCGGCCGGGCCGGCGCGCCCGAGCGCACCGTGACGCTGCAGGGTCTGGTGCCCGCGGTGCAGGAATATCTCGCGCAGAGGCCGGACCAGCCGGTGGTGATCGGTGCCGACAAGGACGTGCGTTACGAGAGGGTCATGCAGGTGATGGACGCGTTGCAGCGCGCGAACGTGAGACGCGTCGGGCTGCTGGTGAAGCCGGCACCGGGCTAGCGCGATGACGGCGGCCACCGAGACCCATTCGCCCTACGCCCCGCCACCCGAGCCGGGCAAGGCGGCCTCCGCCGCGCTCACGCTGGCGATGCACGCGCTGCTCATCGCGGTGCTCTTCATCGGTGTGAAGTGGACGACGCGGGCGCCCGAGCCGGTCTTCGCCGAGCTCTGGGCCCCGGTCGCCACGCCGCCGGCGCCGCAGCCCGCGGTCGAGCAGCCGAGCGCGCCGCCCAAGCCCGAGCCGAAGGTCGAGCCCAGGCCCGAGCCCAGGCCCGAGGCGAGGGCCGAGCCGGTCGAGAAGCCCGACATTGCGCTCGAGAAGGAGCGGAAGCTGAAGGAGCAGAAAGCGCGCGAGGAGGAAGAGCGGCGCGAGCGGGAGAGACAGGAGAAGCTCCGCAAGGAGAAGGAAGCCGCGGCGCTGAAGGCGAAGCAGGAGGCCGAGCAGAAGGCGAAACAGGACGCGGCGCTGCGCGAACAGGCGCGCCGCGACGAGTTCGAGCGCATGAAGCGCGAGCTCGCCGGCGCGACCGGGACCGCGCCGCAGGCCGCCGCGCCGAACGTGGGATCGACGACGAGCCTCGCCGGCGACCCGGCGGCCCGGGCCGGCTACGTGGACAAGATCCGCGCGAAGATCAAGGGCAACATCGTCCTGCCGCCCGAGATGAAGGGGAACCCGGAGGCGGTATTCGACGTCGTACAGCTGCCAACCGGGGAGGTGCTCTCGGTGAAGCTCAGGAAGTCGAGCGGGGTGAAGGCCTACGACGACGCCGTGGAGCGCGCGATCCTCAAGTCCTCGCCGCTGCCGCGGCCCGACCGGGCGGAGCTCTTCGAGCGCAACCTCGAGCTGCGCTTCCGGCCGTTCGACTGAAGCGCCCGGGTGTCGGTCGCGCCCGACAGCGGGGCGCCGCGCCCTCGCAAGGGCTTATAATCGCGCAACCCAGAAGAAGACGGACTTTGGTGCTCCACGTCCTCCGCGCCCTCGCGCTCGCGCTCGTCCTCGCGGCGGGCCCCGCGGCCGCCCAGCTCTCGATCGAGATCACCGGCGGCGGCGCGAACCAGATCCCGATCGCCGTCGTGCCCTTCGCGGGCGAAGGCGCGCTGGCGCAGCCGCTCACCGACGTCATCGACGCCGACCTGCGTGCGAGCGGCCGGTTCCGGACGCTCTATACGGGGCCGCAGAACCTGAACGAGGCTTCGCCGATCGACTTCGCGACCTGGCGCGGCCGCAACGCCGACGCGCTCGTCGTCGGCGGCGTCTATCCGCTGCCGAATGGCCGCTACGAGGTGCGCTTCCGGCTCTACGACGTGCCGAAGCAGGTCTCGCTCGGCGGGCTCGCCCTGGCGATGAGCCCGCAGCAGGCGCGCGCCACCGCGCACCGCATCGCCGACTTCGTCTACGAAAAGCTCACCGGCGACCGCGGCGTCTTTTCGACGCGCATCGCCTACGTCGTCAAGAGCGGGCCGCGCTACGAGCTGCAGATCGCGGACGCCGACGGGCAGAACCCCCAGGCGGCGCTCGTCTCGCGCGAGCCGATCATCTCGCCGGCATGGTCACCCGACGGCAACCGCATCGCCTACGTGTCCTTCGAGAACAAGAAGCCGGTCGTGTACGTCCACAACCTCGCGACCGGCCAGCGGCAGGCGGTCGCGAACTTCAAGGGCTCCAACAGCGCGCCGGCGTGGTCGCCCGACGGCCGGCTGCTCGCGGTCGTGCTCTCGCGCGACGGCGGCACGCAGATCTTCGTGATGAACGCCGACGGCTCGGGCGTGCGCCGCCTGATGAGCACGAGTGCGATCGACACCGAGCCGCAGTTCTCGCCCGACGGGCAGTTCGTCTATTTCACGTCCGACCGCGGTGGCAGCCCGCAGATCTACCGGGTGCCCGCTGCGGGCGGCGACGCGCAGCGGGTGACCTTCGAGGGCACCTACAACGTCTCGCCGCGCCTGAGCCCCGACGGCAGGCAGCTCGCGTTCATACGCCGGGACGGCGGGCGCTTCCAGCTCGCCGTGATGGACCTCGCGACGCGGCAGACGCAGGTGGTGGGCGAGGGGCCGCGCGACGAATCGCCGAGCTTCGCGCCGAACGGCAAGACCCTCATCCACGCCACCGAGACGAACGGACGCGGCTTCCTCGCCACGACCTCGAGCGACGGCCGCGTGAAGCAGCGCCTGTCGGTGCCGGCCGCGGACGTGCGCGAGCCCGCGTGGGGGCCGTTCCCCCCGGCCAACTGAACCAGGAGGTACGCAATGAAGAAAATCCTCGCCGCAATCGCCTGCGCCGCGCTCGTCGCGGCATGCTCGACGACGCCCACCGACGAGGGCGCGGCGGTCGAGAGCCGCACGCCCGGCACGGGGGCGACGGGCCAGGCCGTGCCCGGGGGCGGCGTGACCGGGACGCCGATCGGCGGCGGGGCCGTCGATCCCCTGAAGGACCCGTCGAGCCCGCTCGCGAAGCGCAGCGTCTACTTCGACTTCGACTCCGACGCGATCAGGGCCGAGTTCAAGCCCTTGCTCGACGCGCACGCGAAGTACCTGCGCGAGACGGCCGCGGCCAAGACGCTGCTGCAGGGGCACGCCGACGAGCGGGGCAGCCGCGAGTACAACCTCGCGCTCGGCCAGCGCCGCGCCGACGCGGTGCGCCGCTACCTCGTCTTCGCGGGGGCGCCCGAGTCGCGCATCGAGGCGGTGAGTCTCGGCGAGGAGAAGCCCGTCTGCACCGAGAAGACCGAGGAGTGCTACGCGCGCAACCGCCGCGTCGACATCCTCTACCAGGGCGAGTTCTGACCCATGGCGCGCCCCGGTGTGCGCTCGGCCCTCGCCGCGGTCCTGCTCGCCTACGCGGCGTCCGCGGCGGCGCTCTTCTCCGACGACGAGGCGCGCAAGGGCGTCGCCGACCTGAGGAAGCAGGTCGAGCGCCTCGAGGCGCAGGCGGCGGACCGGCGCGCGGTGCAGGAGCTCGCCGGGACGCTCGACCAGCTGCGCCAGGACATCGCGCGCCTGCGCGGGCAGATCGAGGAGCTCGCCTACAAGATCGAGAACCTCGACAAGCGCCAGAAGGACCTCTACGTCGACCTCGACGCGCGCCTGCGCAAGCTCGAGGCGGTGGAGAAGGAGAAGGAGAAGGCGGCGCAGGCGGCCGCCGCCGAGCAGCAGGCGTACGACGCGGCGCTCAACCAGTTCAAGGCCGGGAACTACGGCTCGTCGATCCAGGCCTTCCAGGCGTTCATGCAGCAGTATCCGCAGTCGAAGCTCGCGCCGTCGGCGCAATACTGGATCGGCAACGCCCACTACGCGATGCGCGACTACAAGGCCGCGGTCGCCGCGCAGCAGAAGGTGATCGACACCTGGCCCACGGACCCGAAGGCCGCCGACGCGATGCTCAACCTCGCGAGCTCGCAGGCGGAGCTCGGCGACTTGAACGCCTCGCGCATCACGCTGCGCGCGCTCGTCCAGAAGTACCCGAACGCCCCGGCGGCCGAGCAGGCGAAGCAGCGGCTCGCGCGGGCGGGCGTGAAGTAACGCCCGGCTCCCGCACCGGCGGGATGACGCGGCCGCGGAAGTTGGTTACGCTCGACCGATGACCGCTACCGTCTCCATCGACGGCGTCCGCATCCGCCACGAGTTCTTCCCCGGTGACATCGGCGCCATCGTCCGCCTGCACGCCGTGCTCTATCACGAGGAGCACGGGTTCGACCGGACGTTCGAGGCCTACGTCGCCGAGGGGCTGGCGCGGTTCGTTCTCGCGTTCGACCCCACCCATTCGCGGCTCTGGGTCGCGGAGCGGGGCGGCGAGGTGGTCGGCTCCATCGCGATCGTCGGCGAGCCGGACGGCGCGGCGCAGCTCCGCTGGTTCCTCGTGCACCCCTACTGCCGCAG
Organism: Burkholderiales bacterium; assembly: GCA_026417035.1. Classification (GTDB taxonomy): domain Bacteria; phylum Pseudomonadota; class Gammaproteobacteria; order Burkholderiales; family SG8-39; genus JAOAEA01. The sequence goes on along the minus strand of JAOAEA010000005.1, from coordinate 80,680 downwards.
CATGGGCGTCGGCCGGCGGCTGCTCGCCGACGCGATCGGCTTCGCCCGCGACACCGGCGCGCGCTCCGTCTTCCTCTGGACGGTGAGCGACCTCGACACGGCGATCCGCCTCTACCGGGCCGCGGGCTTCCGCGTGACCGAAGAGAAGTCGCACGTGCAGTGGGGCAAGCCGATCACCGAGCAGCGCTTCGACCTCGACCTTTGAGCGGACAGCGCGCCGTCGTCCTCGTTTCCGGCGGACTCGATTCGGCCACGGTCCTCGCGATCGCACGCGCCGAGGGCTTCGCGTGCCACGCGCTCACCGTCGACTACGGCCAGCGCCACGCTGCGGAGCTCGCCGCGGCGGCGCGCGTCGCCGCGGCGCTCGGCGCGGCGGAGCACCGGACGCTCGCGCTCGACCTCTCGGTGTTCGGCGGATCGGCGCTCACCGACCGCGCGATCGCCGTCCCGACCGGGGGTGTCCGGCCGGGCGAGATCCCGGTCACCTACGTCCCGGCGCGCAACACCATCTTCCTCGCGCTCGCGCTCGCCTACGCGGAGGCACGCGGCGCCCAGGCGATCTTCTTCGGCGCGAACGCGGTCGACTACTCCGGCTATCCCGACTGCCGCCCCGAGTACATGCAGGCGTTCGAGCGGCTCGCCAACCTCGCCACCCGAGCGGGCGTCGAGGGCCGTCCGATCCGCATCGCGACGCCACTCATCGCGCTCACGAAGGCGGAGATCGTCCGCCGCGGCGTCGCGCTGGGCGTCGATTTCTCGATCACGGTCTCGTGCTACCAGGCCGACGCGGAGGGGCGCGCCTGCGGCGCCTGCGATGCGTGCCGGCTCCGGCGGGCAGGCTTCCAGGCCGCCGGTGTCGCGGATCCCACCCGCTATTTCGCCGCGCCGCCCGGATGAGTCAGCACGCCCCCCGGGCCGCATAGACTGCGGTTATCCGGGCTGCAGGCAGGCTTGGTTGCGACCGCGGGGCGGATCATTACAATCGCCCGGCCGGCAACAGAACGAACGGCCCCTCGCGAACGCGCCGGCAGGCGGGGGCGCTGCCCGGGGCATCCGGACCCGCGCGGGGCGTCCCGCAGCGGCTCCGCGCGCCGCCGGGCGCACGACCGGAGGGGGAGACACGATGGGCGAAGCGAGCCCCGCCAGCCTGATCCCGACCGTCGCTTGGGGCGGATTCGCCCTGGGCGTCGTGTTCGGCTACGTCGGCAACCAGACGAACTTCTGCACCATGGGCGCCGTGTCCGACGTCGTCAACATGGGCGACTGGAACCGCATGCGCATGTGGCTCGTCGCCATCGCCGTGGCGATCCTCGGTGCGTCGGGGCTCGAGCTCGCCGGCACGCTCAAGCTCGCGAACTCGATCTACCAGACGCCCAACTTCACCTGGCTTTCCTATATCGTCGGCGGCGCGGTGTTCGGCATCGGCATGACGCTCGCCTCCGGCTGCGGCTCGAAGACGCTGATCCGCGTCGGCGGCGGCAACCTCAAGTCGCTCGTCGTGCTCGTGTTCATGGCGATCTCCGCTTACATGACGCTGCGCGGCCTGTTCGGCGCGTTCCGCGTGAACGTCCTCGAGCAGGCGACCATCCAGATGGCCGGCAACCAGGACATCGCGTCGATCCTCTCGCGCCTGCTCGGCGCGGAGCGGCGCATGGTGCTCATCGTCACCACGCTCGTCGTCGCGGGCGCGCTGCTCGTCTTCGCCTTCATGAAGAGCGAGTTCCGCCAGCGGGACTTCGTGCTCGGTGGCATCGTCACCGGCCTGGTGGTGGTCGGCGGCTGGTACGTTTCCGGGCGGCTCGGCTACCTCGCCGAGCACCCCGACACGCTGCAGGAGGCGTGGATCGCCACCAACACCGGCCGCATGGAGTCGTTCTCGTTCGTCGCGCCGCAGGCCTTCCTGCTGGAGCTCCTCCTCTTCTGGACCGACAAGACGAAGATCGTCACCTTCGGCATCGCGAGCGCGCTCGGCGTGATGGCGGGCTCGCTCGCCTACGCGCTCGTCTCGAAGAGCTTCCGGCTGGAAGCGTTCCGCGACGCCTCGGACATGATCCGCCACATCGTCGGCGGCATCCTGATGGGCTTCGGCGGCGTGACCGCGCTCGGCTGCACCATCGGCCAGGGCATCACCGGCTTCTCGACGCTCGCGCTGGGGTCCATCGTCACCTTCCTCGCGATCGTGGCGGGCGCCGCCGCGACGATGAAGTACGAGTACTGGCGCATGATGCGCGAGGCCTGAGCGTGCGCCGGGCGCGCGCGGCGCCGGCCGAGAAGCGGCGCGCGGTTTGACACCCCCTCTCGCCGGAAAGTAAAATCCGCCCTCTTTTTCGCGGGGCGTTAGCTCAGTTGGTAGAGCAGCGGACTTTTAATCCGTTGGTCGTAGGTTCGAATCCTACACGCCCTACCAGGACGTCACGGGCCCGGCGCTGAGCCGGGCCTTTCGTTTGCGCGCCGCGCGCGCACCGCGAGGAAGAAGGGAATCGCGGCGAGCTGCGCGAGCACGCTCACCGCGACGAGCGCCGCAGTCGAGACGTCGTAGAGCCAGCCGAGCAGCGCGCTGCCGGCGAACCACGCGACGCCGAAGAGCATGTTGAACAGCCCGAACGCGGTCCCGCGCCGCTCCCGCGGCGTCATCTCGGCGACGGCCGCCCGCATGATGGATTCCTGCGCACCCATGCCGATGCCCCAGAGCGCGGCGCCCGCGAACGCCGCGTGGAAGGCGCCGAGGAACGCGAACGGTGCGAAGAGCGCGGAGAGCGCCGTCGCGGCGACGAGCACGACGACGCCGCGCCGGTCGAACCATCGGCCGAACGCGAGCGCGGCGAGACCGTCCACGGCCATCGCGATCGAATAGAGCACCGGGATCCACGCCTGCGGCACCGTGCCGGCGCGCTCGAAGTGGTACGCCATGAGCGGGTAGTCGGCGTAGCCGATGGCGACGAGGCACGTCCCCGCGAGGTAGACCCAGAACGCGCGCGGCAGCCCGCGCGCCGAGACCTCGGTGGCGGCCGGCTCGAGACGCGCCGGGTGCGGATACTGCCCGCGCGCGGCGAGCAGCACGGCGAGCGACGCGAGCGCCGGGGCGGCGAGCACGGCGAACGCGATGCGATAGTCGCCGCGCACGAGCAGCACGCCGGCGACGATGAGCGGGCCGACCGTCGCGCCCGTCTGGTCGAGCGCCTCGTGCAGGCCGTAACCCCAGCCGCGGCCGGTCTGCTTGGTCGCGTAGGAGAGCATGACGTCGCGAGCGGGTGTCCGGATGGCCTTGCCGGCCCGCTCCAGCACGATCAGGACGGCCGCGGCCATCCAGTTTCCCGCCAGCGCGAGCAGCGGCACGGCGAGCAGGTTCACCGCGTAGCCGGCGATAGTGATCGCCCAGTAGCGGCGGGTGCGGTCGGCGAGCCAGCCCGACCACAGCCTGAGCGCGTAGCCGAGGAGCTCGCCGGTGCCCGCGACGATGCCGACCGCGGCGCCCGAGGCACCGAGCGCCGCGAGCCATGGCCCGGTGATGCTGCGCGCGCCCTCGTAGGTCATGTCGGCGAAGAGGCTGACGACGCCGATGAGGACGACGAAGCGCAGCGCGCTGCCGGGCGCGAGGCCAGCGGGCGGGACGGACGTCGGAGCGCTCATGTCGTCGGTTCGCGATGGCGCCTCGAGCTCGCGCCGCCGCCGCGCGAACGGGCCGAGCGGCGCATCGGCCGACCGCGGAGCAGGCGCGCACCCCGCGCGCCGCACTGCGGACTGCGGCGCGCACGACACCGCTTGCCGCCCCTGCGCGGGCGACGCCACATCCCTTTCGCGGGTTCGACGGGACCCATCATCGCGACGGTCGCAATCCGGAAGAGCGCCCTCCGCAGGCGCCGGCGCGAGGAGTCTAGCAGGGCGGCCCGTCGCTCCCGGCCTGCACGCGCTGCACGCCCCGCCGGCGTTGTACGGAGCGGCTGGCCGTCCCGCCTAAGCCGACGACCTAGGGCGCCTTGGCGATGCCCTGCGGCGCCCGAACGGGAATACTGCCCTCATCGGCGCCATCGGGAAGGGGGCTCGCAGCGACGCCCCGCCGCGGCGCTCGCATGGAGGGGGACGTGTCATGCTGAAATTTTCCGGTCGCGCCGCGGCAACCGTGCGGGCAGTCGCGTTGGCGGTCGGCCTCGCGGCGCTCGGCGTGGTCTCGGGCGCGGCAGCCGAGGGTCGAACGACCGCGCCGCAGCCGGCACAGCCGCGGTCGGCGGCGACGGGCTTCGCCGACCTCGAGCGCGCATTCTGGGTCTGCGACCACGCCGCCACGACACGCGGCGTGGACGGCGACACGGGCATCCTGTGCGTCGCCATCACCGAGGAGCTGAAGGAAGCGAAGTTCGGCGGCGACTTCGATCGCCTGGTCGCCTGGTGGCGAGAGCGCAAGCCCGTCGAGCACGCGAACCTGGAGGAGGCCGCGGAGCGCCGCGCGCGACGGTGAGCGCGCGCCGGCGGCGCTTGCCGGCACCGGCTGGGCGACCCCGCGCGCCGCGGGCCGGGATCTCGCGGGCCCTGGGCTACCATGGGCGCATGAGACCGACCTTCACGCGCGGCGCGCTCGCCGTGCTCGGCGCCGTGATCCTGTGGGGCGCGCAGTTTCCGGTCGCAAAGTCGGCGCTCGCCACGGTCGATCCCTTCAGCCTCTCCGCGATCCGCTACGGCGTCGCCACCGCGTTGCTTGCCGCATGGCTCGCCGCGCGCGAAGGCGCAGAGGTGTTCCGCGCCCGCGGGCGCGGGGGGCTCGTCGCGGTTCTCGGCCTGGTCGGGATGACGGCCTCGCCGATGCTCGTCTTCGGCGGGCTCGCGCTCACGCGCGCCGAGCACGTCGCGATCATCGTCGCGCTGCAGCCGTCGATGACCGCGCTCGCCGACTGGCTCGTGCGCCGCCGGCGGCCCGCGAACTTCACCCTCGCGTGCATCGTGGTCGCGTTCTTCGGCGTCGTCACGGTGGTCACGAAGGGCCAATACCGGCTGAGCGCGGGCCGCCAGGAACTCGTCGGCGACGCGATGGCGCTCGCGGGCGCCGCCTGCTGGGTCGCGTACACGATGGGCACCGAGGCGTTCCGCGGCTGGCCGTCGCTCAAGTTCACGCTGCTCACGCTGATCGCGGGATCGGTCGGGCTCGCCGTCGGCACGCTGATCCTCGATATCGCCGGCGTCGCGCGCCTGCCCGCGGCGGCGGCGGTCGCCGGCGTGTGGCGCCAGATCGCGTTCCTCGCGCTCGGCGGCGTGCTCGCGGCGATGATCCTGTGGAACTGGGGCAACAACGCGATCGGCGCGCTCAACACCATGCTCGTGCTCAACTTCCTGCCCGTCGTCACGTTCGCCATCGGGTTCGCGGGCGGGGCCCGCTTCGCTCCGGCCGAACTCGCGGGCGTGGTGCTGGTCGTCGGCGCGCTCGTCGCGAACAACCTCTACTTGCGCGGCAAGCGCGCCCGTGCCGCGGCGGTTCGCCCCTGAATCGCGCATCGATGGGTGTGCTGCGCTTGCGTGCGATGCGAGGGGTCGGCGCGCTTGCGGACGCGGGCTGCGCAACCGGCCGCGCGCGGCGTGATCCCGATCGTCCCCTGTGAGCCCCTCCGTCGGAACCGCAGCGCCGGCACGCGCGTGGGCGGCCTGTCCGGCTGACCCGTCGGATTTCTGGCCGTCGCCGTCGCCACGCCGACCCGCGGGCCGCCTCGGGTTCGCGCGGTGCGACGGGCGAGCGTCGCCGACGACGTTCCGCGCGCGGGAGCAGCGGCCGCGTCGGCGCGTCGCGGCCGGTGCGCCGCAGCGGGTCCGGTCGGATGTCACGCCTGCCTCGCGCCCCTGCGGCGCAACAACGGCCGGCCCGGTATCATTCTTGCTGCTAAGCGACCGTCCGCGGCAGACGGACGTTCCGCCGGGCCTTCTCCCGACGGGCGTCCCCCGCGGGCACCACAGGTGGAAGCTCCCTTGGCTGCCGAGAGCCGCGCGTCGTTCCTCATGTCCTCGCTGGGCCTGCGCCAGGCGCGGGCCGAGGCGTCGATGGACGACGACGAGTACGTCTCCTGGGGCAAGTCCGCGAACAACGCCGAGTACGCCAATCCGGAGAACGCGCAGATGGTGCGCGTGCTCGAGGAGGAGGAGGCGCTCGACGACATCCTCGAGGTGCCCTTCGCGCTCAAGCACGTGCGCGACGTCGGCGCGATGATGAAGCTCGCGGTCGCGGTCGTGGGCGAGCGCCGCGAGGACCTCACGCGCCACCCGATGTTCCACCCGGCGTTCGGCGCGTTCGCGCTCGGGTTCTCGCTGGGGCTCGTCGCCGGGCACCGCGCCAAGCAGGCCGGCCTGCGCGCCGTCGGCAAGCTCTCGCGCAAGCAGCAGGAGCTCTGCACGACGTGGGGCGTGGAGGTCGCGACCCGCTACCTCGCGCTGATCGAGGCCGACGGGATCTTCTCGAAGGCGGCCGACCAGCAGCTCTACGGCATCGCCGACCGCTGGCGCGTACTCGCCGACGAGCGCCGCTGGGAGCTCTATCCGCGCCTCGCCGAGTGCGTCGAGGAAGGGCGCCGCGCCGCGCTGCACTGGGTCGCGGACGACGCCGCCGACGTTCCGCCCTACTTCCTGAACGCGCTCGGCAACCTCGTTTCCTGCTATCCCGACCGGCGCTTCGAGTAGCGGCGCGCGCCGGCGCGGGCGACGTGCAGGCGGAGCGCCGCGGCCCCCGGCCGTGGAACCGCTAGTCCCAGCGGTCGTCGCGCACCTGCACCACGCCCGCCTCGATGCGCACCGGGAACCTGGGCGTCGCCTCGTAAGCGGGCGCCGTGAGCGCTTCGCCGGTGCGGATGCAGAAGCGCGCGCCGTGGCGCGGGCAGATCACCTGGTCGCCCTCGACGGCGCCGCTCGCGAGCTCATTGCCGTCGTGCGTGCAGACGTTCTCGATCGCGTGGTATTCGCCGCCGAGGTTGTAGACGGCGATGGCGGTGCCGTCGGCGTCCACCAGCCGCACCTCGCCGGGGCCGAACGCTTCGGTCCGGTCCACGTCCACCCATCCGCTCATACCGGGACGATCTCGAGCTCCGGGTCCACCGAGCGCACGAGGTAGGCGATGCCGTCGAGCGTCGCCGAGAGCGAGCTCGGGCAGCTGCCGCACGCGCCCTGGTAGTGCACCTTCAGGCGGTTGCCCTCGAGGCCGACGACGATCAGGTCGCCGCCGTCGGATTGCAGGAACGGGCGCACCTGCTCGTCGAGCAGCCCGCGGATCACCAGGAGCTTCTCGCGGTCCTCGGGGGAGAGGCTCGCGTCGTCCAGGGCGGCGGCGGCGGCCTCGGCATGCGCGCGCGACTGCGCCTCCGCCGCCGGGGCCTCTCGGATCGGCACGGCGAGCTGCTTGAGGAGCTCGTTCCAGTCCCGCGTCCCGTCCTGCGTGACCGTGATCCAGGTGTCGACGTAGAACACGTTGGTCACGCCGGGGACGGCGAAGAGCGCCGCGGCGAGGGCGTCCTCGCGCGCGGCCTCGGCCGAGTCGTACGAGCGCGAGATCCCGTAGGAGAGCGGCTCCTTCAGGATGAACTTCATCGCGTTCGGGTTCGGCGTGCGCTCGATCTCGGCGATCTTGGGCATGGGTGCGTCTTCCGCGACGGCGCGCCGCTCAGCCGGCCTGCGCGGCCGGGTCCGCGTCGCCCTCGGTGGTGGCCGAGGCGTCGCGGCGGAGCGCCGCGTGCAGCGTGTGCCAGGGGAGCACCGCGCACTTCACGCGTGAGGGGAGGTCCTTGATGCCGGCGAAGACCGTGAGGCGGCCGAGCCGCTTCGTCTCCTCGTCGGAGGCCTTGCCGGTCACCATCGCGCGGAAGCCCGCGACGAGCGACTCGGCCTCGCCGACGCTGCGGCCCTTCACCGCGCCGGTCATCATCGAGGCGGAGGCCTTGCAGATCGCGCACGACTGGCCTTCGAACGCGACCGCGTCCACGGTGTCGCCGGCGACCTTGATCTCGACCCAGATGTGGTCGCCGCAGAGCGGGTTGAGCCCCTCCGCGCGGTGGGTCGCGCCGGCGAGCTTGCCGTAGTTCCGCGGCTTCTTGTTGTGGTCGAGGATGACTTCCTGGTAGAGCTGCTTCGGGTCCATGGCTGGGCGGCGGCGTGGCGGCGGACGGCCGCCGCGCGCCTCACGAGAACATCCGGGCGATCTTCGTGAGCGAGGCGACGAGCGCGTCGACCTCGGCGAAGGTGTTGTAGAAGGCGAACGAGGCGCGCGCGGTGGCCGGGATGCCGAAGCGCTGCATCACCGGCTGGGCGCAGTGGTGGCCGGTGCGGATCGCGACGCCGTCGTGGTCGGCGAGCGTGCCGACGTCGTGCGGGTGCACGTCGGCGAGCACCATCGAGATCACCGCGGCCTTCTCGCGCGCCGTCCCGACGATCCGCAGTCCCGGGACGGCGGCGAGGGCCCGGGTGCCGTACTCGAGCAGCTCGCGCTCGTAGGCGGCGATGCGCTCCATGCCGATGCCCTCGAGGTAGTCGATCGCGGCGCCGAGCGCGATCGCCGCGGCGATCGGCGGCGTGCCCGCCTCGAAGCGCGCCGGCACGTCGGCGTAGGTCGTCTTCTCGAAGGTGACGGAGCGGATCATGTCGCCGCCGCCGCGGTAGGGCGGCATCTTCTCGAGGAGCTGGCGCTTCCCGTAGAGGATGCCGACGCCGGTCGGCCCGCACAGCTTGTGCCCGGAGAACGCGTAGAAGTCGCAGCCGAGCGCCTGCACGTCCACCTTCATGTGCGGGGCGGCCTGCGCGCCGTCGACGAGCACGGGCACGCCGTGCCGGTGCGCCGTCGCGATCATCCCGGCCACCGGGTTGACCGTGCCGAGCGCGTTCGAGACGTGCGTGACCGCGACGAACCGGGTGCGCGCGTTGAAGAGCCGCTCGTAGGCGTCGAGGTCGAGCTCGCCCGCGTCGGAGCAGGGGATCACGCGGATCCGCGCGCCGGTGGCCTCGGCGACCATCTGCCAGGGCACGATGTTCGCGTGGTGCTCGAGCTGCGAGAGGATCACCTCGTCGCCGGCGGCGAGGAACGTCCGGCCCCACGCGTTCGCGACCAGGTTGATCGAATCGGTCGTCCCGGAGGTGACGATGATCTCGTGCTCGTCGGCCGCGTTGATGAACCGCTGCACGCGGCGCTTCGCGGCCTCGTACTCGGCGGTGGCGAGCTCGGAGAGCTGGTACACCCCGCGGTGGATGTTCGCGTGCTCGTGTGTCTGGTAACGCAGCCACCGGTCGATCACCGGCCGCGGCATCTGGCTCGAAGCGGCGTTGTCGAGGTAGACGAGCGGCTTCCCGTGCGGCCTCACGTTGGTGAGGATCGGGAAGTCGGCGCGGATGCGCTCGACGTCGAGGCGGGCGGCCGGGGCGTGCCGCTCGAGCGGCGCGGGGGCGTTCATGGCGTCACTCCTTCGCGCCGGTGCGCGCGAGGACGGTCTCGCGCAGCGCCCGGACCAGCGACGGCACCGGGATGTGGCCCACGATCTCCGCGGCGAAGCCGTAGGTGAGGAGGTTGCGGGCCGCCTCGCCGCCGATCCCGCGGCTCTCGAGGTAGAAGAGCTCCTCGGCCTCGAGCTGGCCCACCGTCGCCCCGTGCGAGCACTTCACGTCGTCGGCGAAGATCTCGAGCTGCGGCTTGGTGTCGACCTGCGCCCTGTCGGAGAGCAGCAGGTTGCGGCTCTCCTGGGCGGAGTTGGTTCCCTGCGCGCCCGGGCGCACCAGCACGCGGCCGTTGAACACGGCGCGCGCGCCGTCGGCGACCACGGTCTTGTGCAGCTGCCGCCCGCCGGTGTTCGGCACGGCGTGGTCGACGAAGCTGTGCGTGTCGGCGAGCTGCCGCCCGCCCAGCAGCGCGAGCCCGTCGAGCGAGCAGAACGTCCCCTCGGCCGCGTGCACCACGTGGTGGTCGAGGCGCGAGATGCGCGCGCCCACGGCGACCGACACCGCGTGGTAGGAAGCGTCGCGGTCGAGCCGCACCGCCGCCGTCGCGGTGTGGAACGCGGCGCGGCTCTCGCGCTGCAGGCGCACGTGGCGCACGCGCCCGTTCGCGCCCACGTCGATCTCCGTGACGGCGTTGGTGTAATGGGCGCCGTCGTGCGTGGACACGTAGTCCTCGATCACGGTGAGGTCCGCCCCCGGCTCCGCGACCACCAGCACCCGCGGCTGTGCCGTCGCGTCGGCCTGCGTGGCGACGAAGAGGAGGTGCAGCGGCGCCGCCTCGCCGTGGTTGCGCGGTGCGAGCACGAACGCGCCGTCGTGCAGGTACGCGGTGTTCACCGCCCGGAAGGCGTGCTCGCGGAACTCGGCGATGCGCGCCAGACGGGCGTGGACGACTTCGCCGTGCGGCCCGAGCGCGGCGGCGAGCGGCAGCGCGGCGACGGCGCTCCCGGCCGCGGGCGGGGTCGAGAGCGCGGCCGAGAAGTGTCCGTCGACGAAGACGAGGCGGTGCGCCGCCTCGGGCACGGCGAACGGCGCGAGCGCGGCGGCGTCGAGCCGCGCGGCGGCGGCGGCCGGCCGGAAGGCGAGCCGGTAGAGCGGCGAAAGGTCGGTGAAGCGCCAGTCCTCGTCGCGCGTCGTGGGCAGCGCGAGCTGGTGCGCGCACTCGAGCGCCTCCGCGCGCAGGCGGTTCACCCACGCCGCCGGCTCGGCCGCGACGATCTTCTGCCCGGCGAGCAGGTGCTCGAGGAAGGGGGCGGTGGCGGTGCTCATGGGCGCTACGCCGCGGCCTTCGCACCGACCCAGTCGTAGCCGCGGCTCTCGAGCTCGAGCGCGAGGTCGCGCCCGCCGGTCTTCACGATGCGGCCGCGCTCCATGACGTGCACGTAGTCGGGCACGATGTAGTTGAGCAGGCGCTGGTAGTGGGTCACCAGCACGACGGCGTTGTCGGGCGTGAGCAGGCGGTTGACGCCGTTGGCGACGATGCGCAGCGCGTCGATGTCGAGGCCCGAGTCGGTCTCGTCGAGGAACGCGAGCCGGGGCTCGAGGAGCGCCATCTGCAGGATCTCGTTGCGCTTCTTCTCGCCGCCGGAGAAGCCCTCGTTGACGCTTCTCTCGAGGAAGCGCGGGTCCATGTCGAGGAACTTCATTTTCTCGCGCACGAAGTCGTCGAACTCGAGCGGGTCGAGCTCGTCCTTGCCGCGCGCGCCCTGCACGGTGTTGTAGGCAAGGCGCAGGAACTGCTCGTTGGCCACGCCCGGGATCTCCACCGGGTACTGGAAGCCGAGGAAGAAGCCCGCGCGGGCGCGTTCGTCGGCCCGCATCTCGAAGAGGTTCCGGCCCTCGAACAGCGCCTCGCCGCCGGTCACCTCGTAGGCCGGGTGCCCGGCGAGCGCCTTGGCGAAGGTGCTCTTGCCCGACCCGTTCGGTCCCATGATGGCGTGCACCTCGCCAGCGCGCACGGTGAGGCTGATGCCTCTCAGGATCTCGGCGCCGCCGACCTTCGCGGAGAGGTTGCGGACGTCCAGAATCACGGGGGCGTTGTCGCGGATCATCCGACGCTTCCTTCGAGCTTCAGGCCGAGGAGCTTGGACGCCTCGACGGCGAACTCCATCGGCAGATGGGTGAACACGTCCTTCACGAAGCCGTTGATGATCATCGACACCGCCTGCTCGGTGTCGATGCCACGGCTCGCGAAGTAGAAGAGCTGGTCCTCGCCAATCTTCGACGTCGTCGCCTCGTGCTCGACCTTGGCCGAGTTGTTCTTGACGTCGATGTAGGGGAAGGTGTGCGCGCCGCAGCGCTCGCCGATGAGCAGCGAATCGCACTGCGAGAAGTTGCGCGCGCCCTCGGCCTTCGGACTGACCTTCACCAGGCCGCGGTAGCTGTTCTGCGACTCGCCCGCCGAGATGCCCTTCGAGATGATGCGGCTGCGGGTGTTCTTCCCGAGGTGGATCATCTTCGTGCCGGTGTCGGCCTGCTGCCGGTGGTTGGTGAGTGCGACCGAATAGAACTCGCCCACCGAGTCGTCGCCCGCGAGCACGCAGCTCGGGTACTTCCAGGTGATCGCCGAACCGGTCTCCACCTGCGTCCAGCTGATCTTCGCGCCGCGGCCCTTGCACAGCCCGCGCTTGGTGACGAAGTTGTAGATGCCGCCGCGGCCCTGCTCGTCGCCGGCGTACCAGTTCTGCACCGTCGAGTACTTGATCTCGGCGCGGTCGAGGGCCACCAGCTCGACCACCGCCGCGTGCAGCTGGTTGGTGTCGAACCGCGGCGCGGTGCAGCCCTCGAGGTAGGAGACGTAGGCGTCGTCCTCGGCGACGATCAGCGTGCGCTCGAACTGCCCCGAGTCCTGGGTGTTGATGCGGAAATAGGTGGAGAGCTCCATCGGCGCGCGTACGCCCTTCGGGATGTAGACGAAGGAGCCGTCGGTGAACACCGCCGAGTTGAGCGCCGCGTAGAAGTTGTCAGTGTAGGGCACGACCGAGCCGAGGTAGCGCCGGACGAGCTCGGGGTGCTCGCGCACCGCCTCGGAGATCGAGCAGAAGACGATGCCGACCTCGGCGAGCTTCTGCTTGTAGGTGGTCGTCACCGAGACCGAGTCGAAGATCACGTCCACGGCGACGCCGGCGAGCGCCTTCTGCTCGTGCACCGGCACGCCGAGCCTCTCGAAGGTGCGCAGGAGCTCCGGGTCGACCTCGTCCATCGACGCGAGCTTCGCCTTCGGCTTGGGCGCTGCGTAGTAGATGATGTCCTGGAAGTCGATCTTCGGGTAGCGCACGTTCGGCCACCGCGGCTCTTCCATCGTGAGCCAGTGCCGGAACGCCTTGAGGCGGAACTCGAGCAGCCACTCGGGCTCGCTCTTCTTCGCCGAGATGAGGCGGATGATGTCCTCGTTGAGGCCCTTGGGCGCGGTCTCGGCGTCGATCTGCGTGACGAAGCCGGCCTTGTAGGGCTGGTCGATGAGGTCCTGGATGACGGCGCTCATTGGGATTGGGATTCTTTCCGGGGATTGTCGCGTCGCGCCGGCCCCTGCGGGCCGCGCGCTTGCCTCTCGCGCGGCCGCCGCTAGACGCCGAAGCTCTCGCCGCAGCCGCAGGTGGTCTTCACGTTGGGGTTCTTCACCGTGAACATCTGCTTGAAGCCCTCGCGCACGTAATCGAGCTCCGCGCCGTCGAGCACCGGCAGGGCGTCGGCGGGCACGACGAGCTTCGCCGCGTGGCCCTCGAAGACGTGGTCGCCGGGCGCGACCTCCTTCGCCATGTCGAACGTGTAGGCGAGGCCGGAGCAGCCGACCTTCTTGACGCCGAGCCGCAGGCCGATGCCGCCGAACCGGGCGACCGAGCTCCGGATCTGCGCCGCGGCGCTTTCGGTGAGGGTGATGGCCATGGGTGCGAGTCTTTCCGCTGGGGTCCGTGACGCGGGCGCCGGCTCAGACGGGCAGGGCCGCGTCGGTCGGCTTGCGCGCGCCGCGCAGGTCGCGCACCTCGACGACCGGCTGTCCCGCGAGACGGCTTCGCTGCTGCGCGACGAGCTCCGAGAGCTTCACCGCGCGCAGGTAATCGAAGATGTGCTCGTTCAGCCCCTGCCACAAGTCGTGGGTGATGCACTTGCCGTCGTCACGGCAGTTCTCCTTGCCGCCGCACGAGGTGGCGTCGATCGGCTCGTCCACCGCGAGGATGATGTCGGCCACCGAGACGCTCTCGGCGGGCCGCGCGAGGAGGTAGCCGCCGCCCGGCCCGCGGACGCTGCTCACCAGGTTGTTCTTGCGCAGCTTGCCGAAGAGCTGCTCGAGATAGGAGAGCGAGATCTTCTGGCGGGCGCTGATGTCGGCCAGCGCGACCGGCCCCTGGCCCGCGCGCATGGCGAGATCCAGGACGGCGGTGACGGCGAAACGGCCTCGAGTGGTGAGTCGCATGGCGTGTCCTTCCCGGGGGTTGATCGGGGCGCCCGATAAGTCGAGCGATTTCGTCAACTATACAGGTAGCCGAGCAAATCGGTCAACTATTGATGCTGCCGAGGCGGTGAGCCGAGCGTCCCGAAAATCCAACCCGACCAATGGCTTATGCTTTCATTGACGAATTCGATTGAGGGCCCCCCGAGGTGGGAAACAGGCCGTCGCTGCGCACGCTCGAGCGCCGCGGTCACGTCGCGCGCAGGACTTTCCCCGGGTTCAACAGTCCTTGCGGGTCCAGGGCCGTCTTGAGCGCGCGCATCACGGCCACTGCGCTCCCGTGCTCGGCTTCCAGGAAGTCGAGCTTGCCGAGGCCGATCCCGTGCTCGCCGGTGGAGGTGCCGCCCATGGCGATCGCACGCGCCACGAGGCGCTCGTTCAGCCGCTCGGCTTCCTCGACCTCGACCGGATTGGCGGTGTCCACGTTGATGCCCAGGTGGAAGTTGCCGTCGCCGATGTGCCCGAGCAACGTCACCGGCAGGCCCGCCGCAGGCGAGCGGGCCACGATGCGCGCCCGGGTCGCGGCGACGTCCTCCTCGGTCGCCGCGATGCAATCGGCGAGCCGTGAGATCGGCACGCAGACGTCGGTCGAGACGACACGGCAGTTGGGACGCAGGCCGAGGCAGGCGAAGTAGGCCTGGTGGCGCGCCGTCCACAGGCGGGTGCGCGCCTCCGGCGTCGTGGCCCACTCGAAGCCCGCGCCGCCCGCGTCGGCCGCGACCGCCTGGACCGTCTCGGCCTGCTCCTTCACCGCCGCCGGCGAACCGTGGAACTCGAAGAACACCGTCGCCGCCTCCGCCAGCGCGAGCTTCGCGTGGCGGTTGATCGCGCCGATGGTGGCCGCGTCGAGGAGCTCGCAGCGCGCGACCGGGATGCCGAGCTGGATCGTGCGGATCACGGTCTCGACCGCGGCGCGCACCGAGGGAAACCGGCAGACCGCGGCCGCCAGGGCCTCGGGCTGCGGGTGCAGGCGCACCGTGAGCTCGGTGATGATGCCGAGCGTGCCCTCGGAGCCCACGAAGAGCCGCGTCAGGTCGTAGCCCGCCGCGGACTTGCGGGCGCGCGTCCCGGTGCGCACGACCTCGCCGCTCGCGAGCACCACCGTGAGCGCGAGCACGTTCTCGCGCATGGTCCCGTAGCGGACCGCGTTCGTGCCCGAGGCGCGCGTCGCCGCCATGCCGCCCAGCGTCGCGTCGGCCCCCGGGTCGATCGGGAAGAACAGGCCCGAGTCGCGCAGCGCGGCATTGAGCGCCAGCCGCGTGACGCCGGCCTCGACCGTGGCGTCGAGATCGTCCGGGTGCACCGCGAGGACGCGGTTCATGCGCGCGAGGTCGATCGCGACGCCGCCGTGCACCGCGAGCACGTGGCCCTCGAGCGACGTGCCGGCGCCGAAGGGGATCATCGGCACGCCGTGCGCGGCGCAGCGCCTCACGATCTCCGCGACCTCGGCGGTCGATTCCGGGAACGCGACGGCGTCGGGCGGCGCGGGCGGGAACGCCGACTCGTCGCGCCCGTGATGGTCACGGACCGCCTGCGAGGTGGTGAACCGGTCGCCGAGCAGTTCCCCGAGGGCGGTGACGAGCCCTGCCGGCAGGGGCCGGCGGGCGAATCCGTCGTGCGGCGGGTTCATCGTTGCGAGGGTGCTGCCGGCCGGGGTGGCGGCGAAGTCTACACCCGGCCGCGCGCGCGGCCGGCCGCGCGCTCAGGCCCCGGCGCCCGACCAAATATTTTAGGTGTCAATAGTTGACACCTGACACATCGGCCGGCGTAGAATGCCAGGGCCCCACCCGGACCGTGGAGTTTGCCCATGCGCATCGACGTCATCGGCGGCGGCCCCGCCGGCCTCTACTTCGCCATCCTCGCCAAGAAGAGCCTGCCCGACGCGGCGGTCTCGGTGGTCGAGCGCAACCGCCCGGACGACACGTTCGGCTTCGGCATCGTGCTCTCCGACGAGACGCTCGCCAACCTGAAGGCGGCCGACGAGCCCTCCTACCGCGACATCGCCGCGGCGTTCGCCTACTGGGACGACATCTACGTCTGGTACCGGGGCGAGGTCGTCAAGTCCTCGGGGCACGGCTTCTCCGGCATCCGCCGGCTGGCGCTGCTCGGCATCCTGCAGCGGCGCGCGGCCGACCTCGGCGTCGCCGTGCGCTACGGCGTCGAGGATGCGGGGCTCGACGCGCACCGCGGGGCGGACCTCGTCGTCGCCGCCGACGGCATCAACAGCCGCGTGCGCGAGGCGCTCGCCGCGCACCTGCGGCCCACCGTGGAGATGCGCCCCAACCGGTTCGTGTGGCTCGGCGCGCGCATGACGCTCCCGGGGTTCACCTACAGCTTCCGGGAGAACGAGCACGGCATCTGGAACCTGCACGCCTACATGTACGCGCCGGGCGAGTGCACCCTCGTCGTGGAGACGACCAACGACGCGTTCCTCGCCGCCCGTCTCGGCGTCGAGGACGAGCGCGCCACCGCGACCTACGTCGAGAAGCTCTTCGCGAGCGAGCTGGGCGGGGGCAAGGTGCTCACCAACCGCTCCTTCTGGCGCCAGTTCCCGGTGGTGCGCTGCGCGACCTGGCATCACGACAACGTGGTGCTGCTCGGCGACGCCGCCCACAGCGCGCACTGGTCGATCGGCTCGGGCACCAAGCTCGCGATGGAGGACGCGATCGCGCTGCACGGCGCGCTCATGCGCCACGTCCGCAACCCGCGACGCGCGCTCGCCGAGTACGAGGTCGAGCGCCGCCCGGAGGCCGAGCGCATCCAGCACTCCGCGAACACCAGCCTCGTCTTCTTCGAGAACGTGCGCCGCTTCTGGCACATGGAGCCGGTGCAGTTCAACTTCGCGCTGATGTCGCGCTCGAAGCAGATCACTTACGACAACCTGCGCCTGCGCGACGCCCGGCTCGTCGACGAGGTCGATCGCTGGTGGACGCGCCGGGTGGCGGCGGCCGAACGGGTGCGGCTGCCGAAGGACTTCGCGCCGCCGCCGCCGATGTTCTCGCCGTTCACGCTGCGCGGGATGACGGTGCGCAACCGCGTCGTGGTGAGCCCGATGTGCCAGTACTCGGCGACCGACGGCACGCCCGACGACTGGCACCTCGTCCACTACGGGTCGCGCGCGCTCGGCGGCGCGGGCCTCGTGTTCACCGAGATGACCTGCGTCGCGCCGGACGCGCGCATCACGCCCGGCTGCGCCGGCCTGTACAAGGCCGAGCACGTCCTCGCCTGGAAGCGCATCGTCGAGTTCGTGCACGGTCGCTCGGACGCGAAGATCGCGCTGCAGCTCGGGCACGCCGGGCGCAAGGGCTCGACCCAGCTCCTGTGGGAGGCGATGGACATGCCGCTCAAGAGCGGCAACTGGCCGATCCTCGCGCCCTCGCCGCTGCCCTACCACGCCGGCGTCTCGCAGGTGCCGCGCGCGATGACCCGCGCGGACATGGACCGGGTGAAGGCGCAGTTCGTGCGCGCCACCGAAATGGGCGTGGAGTGCGGGTTCGACATGCTGGAGCTCCACATGGCCCACGGCTACCTGCTCGCGAGCTTCATCTCGCCGGTCACCAACCGGCGCGCGGACGAGTACGGGGGGGCGCTCGAGAACCGGCTGCGCTTCCCGCTCGAAGTCTTCGACGCGTGCCGCGCCGTCTGGCCGGAAGCGAAGCCGATGTCGGTGCGGATCTCGGCCACCGACTGGATCCCCGGAGGCCTCACCGGCGAGGACTCGGTCGCGATCGCGCAGGCGTTCAAGGCGCACGGCTGCGACCTGATCGACGTCTCCACGGGCCAGACCGACCCGGCGTCGAAGCCGGTCTACGGCCGCATGTACCAGGTGGTGTTCGCCGAGCAGATCCGCAACGAGGCCGGCATCGCGACCATGGCGGTCGGGGCGATCACCAGCGCCGACCAGGTGAACACCATCATCGCCTCGGGCCGCGCGGACCTCGCCGCGCTCGCGCGGCCGCACCTCGCCGACCCGTACTTCACCCTGCACGCCGCCGCCCAATACGGCTACCGCGACGTCGGCTGGCCGAAGCAATACCTCTCCGGCGCGGAGCAGGCGTACGTGCTCGCCCAGCGGGCGAAGGAGGAGGCGGCCCGGAAGGCGGCGCAGCCCCGCCCGCCGCGGCCCGAAGTCGCCGGGGCGAGGGCGGCGGCGTAAACTCCCGCCCTCGTGGCCGCGGCGTTCGCGGCAGTGCGCGGAGCGACGGGGTGGCCGGACGGCAGGCGGGGCGGGTGGGACGCGAAGGGCCGGGCGGATGAACGCCCCGCACGGCTTCGACCTCCGGCGGTACCGCCGCGTCCTCGGCGCTTTCCCGACGGGCGTGACCGTCGTCACCACGCTCGCGCCGGGTGGCGAGCCGGTCGGCATCACGGTCAATTCGTTCGCCTCCCTCTCGCTCGAGCCGCCGCTCGTCCTCTGGGCGCTCAACGTCCGCTCGCCGAAACTCGCCATCTTCGACCGGGCCGAGCGCTTCGCGGTCAACGTGCTCGCCGAGGACCAGGTGGAGCTCTCGCGGCGGTTCGCCTCTCGCGACCCTGACCCCTTCGCCGGGGTGCCGACCCGGCCGGGGCTCGGCGGCATCCCCCTCCTTGCCGGCGTGATCGCGCACATCCAGTGCCGCGGCCCACGCAAGCCACGACGGCGGCGACCACGCGATCCTCGTCGGCCGCGTCGAGGCCCTCGACCACGGGGCGAAGGATCGGCCACTCGTTTTCTGGGGCGGCCGCTACCACTCCGCGGGCGGCGAGATCGGCTGACCGGCGGGCCGCGGGCGGGCAAGTTTCACGCGGCGCGCGTTATCGGGCGCGCGCCCCCGGAAGCGATGCCTGCAGCGGGCAGGCCGCTTGCTTCGGGCGACGGCAGGAACACTTTCCCGCAAGCCGCCCGATGAGCGAGCCTGTCCCGTCCGTGCAGAGCGCGAACGCCCCGCGCGGTGGCACCGTGCGCTCGCTCCTTCGCTGGTTCCGGGCGGCGCGGATGACCGGCGCCGAGCGGCCCCGGTCCTCGGCGGACATCCCGCGGCTGCGGGCGACGCTCCGCGAGGTGCTCGCGGGGATCGGCGGCGAGGTGTCGGCCCGCCAACGGGTGGTGTCGCTCGCCCACCAATACCGCGCGCTCGACGACGACGGCCGGCAGGATTTCCTGTCTTTGCTCGCGACCGAGTTCGGCCCCGACGAGACCGGCGTGAACCGCGCGATCCAGGCCTACCTGTCGGAGGACGACGAAGCGGGGCGCCGGCGCGCCGAGCAGGCCCTGCGCCTCGCCCTCGGCTCGCCGCGCATCAAGATCATGAAGCAGTTCAACCTGCTGCCCGACGGCGTCAAGTTCCTGGTGGACCTGCGCGCCGACGTGCTGCGCTACCGGCCGGAGCTCCCCGAGCTCGAGTGGCTCGACGACGAGCTCTACTCGCTCTTCGGCAGCTGGTTCGACGTCGGCTTCCTCGAGCTGCGCCGCATCTCGTGGAACTCGCCGGCGGCGCTGCTCGAAAGGCTCATCCATTACGAGGCGGTGCACGAGATCCGCTCGTGGAGCGACCTGCGGCACCGGCTCGATTCCGACCGGCGCTGCTACGCGTTCTTCCACCCGCGCATGCCCGAGGAGCCCCTCGTGTTCGTCGAGGTCGCCCTCGTCAAGGGGCTCGCCACCGACGTCCAGGCGCTGCTCGACGAGTCCGCGCCTCCCGGCGACCCGGAGCAGGCCACGACCGCGGTGTTCTATTCGATCTCGAACACGCAGGCCGGCCTGCGCGGCGTCTCGTTCGGCGGGTTCCTGATCAAGCGGGTGGTCGAGCAGCTGCGCAGCGAGCTGCCGCGCCTGCGGCAGTTCGCGACGCTCTCGCCGCTGCCCGGCTTCCGCCGCTGGCTCGACGCCCGCCTGACCATCCGCGACGAGACGCTCTTCACCCGCCCCGAGCGCGAGCGGCTCGCCGCGGCTGCGGGCGACCGGGACCCGTTCGAGGCGCTGCGCGCGCTCCTCGCCGCGCCCGAGTGGCACGAGCGCCCCGAGCTCCGCGACGCGCTCGAGCCCGCGCTCACGCGCCTCGCCGCGCGCTATCTCGTCGTCGAGAAGGAGGCCGGCCGGCCGCTCGACTCGGTGGCGCGCTTCCACCTCGGCAACGGCGCGCGCCTGGAGCGCGTGAACTGGATGGCCGACACCTCGCCGCGCGGGTTGCGCCAGTCCGCCGGCGTGATGGTGAACTACCTGTACAAGCCGGAAGACATCGAAACCAACCACGAGGCGTTCGCGCGGAACGGCGAGGTCGTGGTGAGCAGCGGCGTGCTGCGGCTCCTCAAGCGGGAGCGGTGAGCGCGAACGGCTCCCTGACTCGGGGGATCTACAAGGGGGCGTAGCTCCCTTGTTGCCGCAAACCACGAGGCGTTCGCGCGCAACGGCGAGGTCGTGGTGAGCAGCGGGGTGCTAAGGCTCCTCAAGCGGGAGCGGTGAGCGCGAACCGCGGGCCGACCGGGTTCCGGCGTGCGCGCGCGATCGCCGCCGAGGGTCAGCCCGGCCCGCGCGCCATCTCGCGCAGCTTGAACCGCTGCAGCTTCCCGGTCTCGGTGCGGGGCAGCGCATCGACGAACTCGATCGCGCGCGGGTACTTGTAGGGCGCGATCGTCGCCTTCACGAAGTCCTGCAGCGACTTCACCAGCGCGGCGTCGCCCCGGTAACCGGGCTTCAGCACGACGTAGGCCTTCGGGATCTGCCCGCGCTCCTCGTCGGGCGCCGCGACCACGCCGCACTCGGCGACCGCCTCGTGAGCGAGCAGCGCCCCCTCGACCTCCGGGCCGGCGATGTTGTAGCCCGCGGAGATGATCATGTCGTCGGTGCGCGCCTGGTAGTGGAAGTAGCCGTCGGCGTCCATCAGGTAGGCATCGCCGGTGACGTTCCACCCGTTCTGCACGTAGTTCCTCTGCCGCTCGTCGGCGAGGTAGCGGCAGCCGGTCGGGCCCTTGACGGCGAGCCGGCCGACGACCCCGGGCGGGCAGGGGTTGCCCGCTTCGTCGAGGACGGTGGCGCGATAACCCGGCACCGCGTAGCCGGTCGCGCCGCGCCGCACGGTCTCGGGCGTGTGCGAGATGAAGATGTGGATCATCTCGGTCGAGCCGATGCCGTCGATGATCTCGATGCCGGTCGCCGCCTTGAACGCCTGGCGCGTCGCGTCGGGCAGCGCCTCGCCCGCGGAGACGCAGCGCGTGAGGCTCGAGAGGTCGTAGCGCCCCGCGATCGCGGCCATCTGACGGTAGAACGTGGGCGCGGTGATGCAGACGGTCGCGCGGAACGCTTCGATGGTCTCGAGGAGCTTCTCCGGCGTGAGCCGCTCGACGAGCACCGTCGAGGCGCCGGCGCGCAGCGGGAAGCAGAGCATCCCGCCCAGCCCGAAAGTGAAGGCGAGCGGCGGCGTGCCGCAGAACACGTCGTCGGCGGCGACGCGCAGGCACGAGCGCGGGAAGAGGTCGCACATCGCGAGCACGTCGCGATGGAAGTGCACCGTGCCCTTCGGCTTGCCGGTCGTGCCCGAGGTGAAGGCGATGAGCGCCACGTCGTCGCGCGCCGTCGGGCAGTTCGCGAACTCGCCGGACTTCGCCGCCGCGAGCGTATCGAGCGCGTCGCGCCCGTCGTCGTACCAGTAGCGGACCGTCTTCAGCGTCGGGCACGCGGGCAGCGCCGCCTCGAGGTCCGCGGCGAGCCGCCGGTCGCAGAGGGCGTGGGTCACTTCCGCCTTGGTGACGATGTCGGTGAGCTCCTTCGCGCGCAGGAGCGGCATGGTCGCCACCGCGATGCCGCCCGCCTTGACCACGCCGAGCCAGCAGGCGGCCATCATCGGATTGTTCGGCCCGCGCAGCAGGACGCGGTTGCCGGGCACGAGGCCCAGGTCCTCGACGAGCACCGCGGCGATGCGGTTCGCCTGCGCCATGAGCTGCAGGTAGGTGCACTCTCCGTCGGCGGCGCGGATCGCGGTGCGGCCGCCCCAGCCGCGCGCGACCGCCGCGTCGAGGAGCTCGGCGGCGCAGTTGACGCGCTCCGGGTAGCGCACCTCGGGCCGCTCGAAGAGGAACTCGGGCCAGAGCTCGCGCGGCGGCAGGTTGTCGCGCGCGAACGTGTCCACATGTGCGGTGTAGGCCATGGGTTCACCTCATCGGATCGGTCGTTCTCCTCCGCGCGAGCGTTCGCCGCGCCGCGCGGGCGTCGGCGCCATGCGCGCTCAGCCCGCGCCCTTCAGCGTCTCCCTCGCGATGACGAGCTTCTGCACCTCGGTCGCGCCTTCGTAGATCCGCAGCGAGCGGATCTCGCGGTAGAGCCGCTCCACCGGGTGGCCGGAGGTGACGCCGATGCCGCCGAAGACCTGCACCGCGCGGTCGATCACCTTCTGCGCCTCCTCGGTCGCGACCATCTTGGCCATGGCGGCCTCGCGCGTCGCGCGGCCGCCCTTCGCGTCGCGCAGCCACGCGGCGCGGTAGGTGAGCAGTGCCGCCGCGTCGATCGCGGTCGCCATCTCGGCGATCGCGGCCTGCGTCAGCTGGAAGTCGGCGAGCGTCTGCCCGAACATCGTGCGCGCCCTGGCGCGCGCGATCGCCTCGTCGAGCGCCCGGCGGGCGAAGCCGAGCGCGGCCGCGGCCACCGACGCGCGGAAGATGTCGAGCGTTCGCATCGCCACCTTGAAACCCTCGCCGGGCGCGCCGAGGCGCTGCGACGCGCGCACGCGGCAGTTCGCGAACCTGAGCGTCGCGAGCGGGTGCGGTGCGATCACGTCGATGCGCTGGGCGATCTCGAGCCCGGGGGTCGCGGCGTCCACCACGAAGGCGCTGATGCCGCGCGCGCCCGGGGCCTCCTCGGTGCGGGCGAACACCGTGTAGAAATCGGCGATGCCGCCGTTCGAGATCCACGTCTTCACGCCGTCGAGGCGGTAGCCGTCGCCGTCGGGCCGCGCGGTCGTGGACATCGCGGCGACGTCCGACCCGGCGTCGGGCTCGGATAGGGCGAACGCGGCGATCGCCTCGCCGCGCGCGACCCGCGGCAGGTAGCGGCGCTGCAGCTCCGGCGAGCCGGCGATCGAGATCGCGCCCGAGCCGAGGCCCTGCATCGCGAACGCGAAGTCGGCGAGGCCGTCGTGATAGGCGAGCGTCTCCCGGGCGAGGCAGAGCGAGCGCGAGTCGAGCGCCGGCAGCCGCCCGCCGAACGCCCCCGGCACGCAGTAGCCTAGCCAGCCCGCTTCTCCGAGCCGCGCGACGAGGCCGCGGCACTGCGCGTCGACGTCCGCGTCGTGCGCGAGCCGGCCGACGTGCTCGCCGGCCCAGGCGCGCAGCCCGGCCGCGAGCCCGCGGTGCGCCTCGTCGAAGAAGGGCCAGTCGAGGTAGCTCGTGTCGCTCATGGGCAGGGTCCCCCAGGAAGGGCGCAGCGGCGCGTCAGGCGATCGTGGTCGCGAGGAACGCGAGCGACCGCCCCCTCGCGAGCGCGGCCGCCGCCTGGTTGTAGGCCGCGCGCGCCCAGCAGTTGAACCCGTGGCCGACGCCCGCGTAGACGTGCACCGCGCTGCCCGGGTGCTGCGCGAACTCGACTTTCACCTTCTCCACGCCCGCCAGGGGGATGTGGGCGTCCTCCGCCGCGAAGTGGAAGAGCACCGGCACCCGGATCCGCGGCGCCGCCGCGAGCCGGTCGGGGATGCCGCCGCCGTAGTAGCAGACCGCCGCGTCGACACCCGCATCCGCGGCGCAGAGGTAGGCGAGCAGGCCGCCCATGCAGAACCCGAGCGAGGCCACCTTGCCGGTGCACTCGGGCCGGGCGCGCAGCGCCGCGACCGCCGCCGCGAGGTCCGCGACCGCCCGCCCGAAGTCGAGCTGCTTGAGCAGGGCGAAACCCTTCTCACGGTCGGCGTCGCCGTAGCCGAGGTCGACGCGCGGCTCGGCGCGCCAGAAGACGTCGGGCGCGAGCACGACGAAGCCGTCCATGGCGTACTGGTCGGCGACGGCGCGGATGTGCGCGTTCACGCCGAAGATCTCCTGCACGAGGAGGATCCCCGGTCCGGCGCCCGTGGGCGGGAGCGAGAGATAGCCGCTCGCGCGTCCGCCTTCGCCCACGTCGATGTCGATCCAGCTCGCGTTCATGCTCCGCTCCCGATCCGGCCGCCGCGGCGGCCCGTGTCCCGCGCCCCGCCCAGCACGCCTGCTCCATCGACCTCGGACGCGCTGCTACGTCGCGTCCTCGCCTTCGTCGGCCCGCTGCGTCGCGGCGAGCACGCCGGCCTTCAGCTTCGCGAGCAGCGCGTACAGGCTGCGGCGCTCGCTGGCCGAAAGCGCGCCGAAGAGCCCGATCACCCAGCGCTCGTGCGCCTGCGCCATGCGCTGGAAGCTCCTGCGCCCCGCGGGGGTCAGGCGCACGACGAAGGCGCGGCGGTCGTCCGGCGGTGCCTCGCGGGTGACGAGCCCTTCGCGGACCAGCTGGTCGGTGATGCCGGTCACGTTGCCGCCGGTGACCATCAGGCGCCGGGAGAGCTCGCCCATGCGCAGCCCTTCGGGATGACGCTCGAGCTGCGCCATCAGGTCGAACCGCGGCAGCGTGCAGTCGAACTCGCGCCGCAGCTCGCTGCGCACCGCGCCCTCGACGAGGTTGGTGCAGGTCAGGAGCCGCAGCCAGAGCCGCAGCGCCTCGTGGTCGCTGTCCTTCAGCCGGGACTCGCGGTCCACCGGCGCGTCCAGGGAATCCGTGGCGCTCATTCGCGGCTCTCCGCCGGCTCGCCGGGCCCGGCCGCGCGGCGGCGCCCGGCGGCGGCACCCACATGATTGAGACCTCAATATATGAGGCCTCAATGAATGCGTCAACCGCCGCCCCGGGTTGAGCCGCCGCGCCGCCCGGCATAGGATGCGCGGCCGGAGGTGACCCCATGACGCGGCTTCTTCCCGTCCTCACGCTGGCCGTCGCGGCCTCGCTCGCGCACGCACAGGCGCCCACGCCCGCGGGAACCTGGAAGACCATCGACGACGCCTCCGGGGAGCCGAAGGCACTGGTGCGCATCGCCGCGGACGGCGGCGGCGTGCTCTCCGGGACCATCGAGAAGCTCTTCCGCAAGCCGGGCGAGGATCCGAACCCCCGGTGCGACAAGTGTGAGGGCGCCCGCAAGGGCGAGCCGATCACCGGCATGCAGATCCTTTGGGGGCTGAAGCCGGACGGCGACGAGTGGACCGGCGGCGAGATCCTCGACCCCAACAACGGCCGGATCTACCGGGCGAGGCTGCGGCTCGCGGACGAAGGGAGGAAGCTCGAGGTGCGCGGCTTCATCGGCTTCTCGCTCCTTGGCCGCACGCAGGTCTGGGTGCGGGAGTAGCCGGCGGGGTGCCGCCGCGGCCAGCGGCGGCCACGGCGTCAGGCCGGCTTCAGGCGCCGCCGAGCACGCGCGCGTAGAACCGCTCGAGCGCCGCGCCGAACGCCGCCGGCTGCTCGACGTTCGCAAGGTGCGCCGCGCCCGGTATCACGACGAGCTCGGAGCCGGGCATCGCCTCGTGGATCTCCCGTGCCATCGCAACCGGCGTTCCCGGATCCTCTTCGCCGACGAGGACGAGCGTCGGCACGGCGATTTCCTTCAGCCGCGCGGTGAGGTCGATCTTCGGGATCGCGTGGCTGCAGCCGACATAGCCGGCGACCGGGGTGGCGCGGATCGCCTGTGCGATCGGTGCCACCCGCTCGGGGTGCGCGGCGCGGAAGGGCGCCGTGAACCAGCGCTCGAGGGTCGGCGCGACGAGCGGCTCCATCCCCTGCGCCTGCGCGAGCGCGATGCGCTCCTGCCACACCGGCCAGGCTTCCTTCGGGTAGCGGCTCGTGGTGTCCGCGAGCACCAGGCTCGCGAGCCTGCCGGGATGGCGCAGCGCGAACGTCTGGCCGATCATGCCGCCCATGGACAGGCCCACCCAATGCGCTTCGCGGATGCCGAGCGCGTCGAAGAGCCCCCTCACGTCGTCGGCGAGCATCTCGAGGGAGTAGGGTCCGGGCGGCGCGTCGCTCGCGCCGTGGCCGCGCGTGTCGAAGCGCAGCACCCGGAACCGCGTCGCGAGGCGCGCGGCCTCCGCGTCCCACATCGAGAGGTTGCAGGCGAGCGAGTGGCTCATCGCGAGCCACGGCCCCTGGCCCTCGATGACGCAGTTCAGGCGCACGCCGTTCGTCTCGATCCTTTCCATCGTCGCTCCGGTTCCGCTCCTCGCGCGCGAAGCTTACGCCGGCTGCGGCGATCCGGCCTCGGCGCGCTGTCGGCGGGCGCCGACGGGGCAATGTCCGCCAGAACAGCCGCTTCGCGCGGTGCGCGGCACCGGCCGTCGGGAGCCGGCGACGCCGCCGCCTTGGCCGCGCGCACGGCCGCGGCGGCGTTTCTCCCGTGCTTTCACGGTGTTGCGGCGCGATCCTGGGCGCGGGTACGGCCCTTGCGTAGGCGCGGGCTCCGCCACGCGCGCAGCCCAGGGAGGCACCATGCTCGGCAAGGAAAGGCTCTTCAACAAGGACGCGACGCTCTCGCGCGAGACGCGCTTCGCCCCCTACACGTCCTCCGGCACGGCCGGCGAGCCGAAGAAGGAGGACGTGCCCGGCGCCATCGCGGCTGCGCCCGAAGCCGCGGCGGACGCCCGCGGGAGCAAGCTCATCGTCGGCCCGAACATCAAGCTGAAGGGCGTCGAGATCACCGACTGCGACACCCTGGTCGTCGAGGGGCGGGTCGAGGCGACCATGGACAGCCGCGAGATCCAGATCGCGGAGCAAGGCGCCTACGCCGGGACCGTGGGCGTGGACGTCGCCGAGATCCGCGGCACGTTCCAGGGCGAGCTCACGGCGCGCAGGCGGCTGGTGGTGCACGCGACCGGCAAGGTGACCGGCAAGATCCGTTACGCGAAGCTCGTCATCGCCGAGGGCGGCGAGCTCGCCGGCGACGTGCAGCTCGTCGGCCAGGCCGGCACGCCGTTCGCGGACAAGCGCGTCGCCGTCGCGCCGGCCTGAGTGGCCGGTCCCCCGCGCGCGGCTACTCGCGGACGCGGTCCTTCGTGCGGCTCATCCGCACGACCTCGGGGATGCGCCGCAGGCCCCGCATGACCTGCGCGAGGTGCAGGCGGTTCTGCACCTGCAGCGTGAACTGCATCGCCGTGTAGAGGCCGCGCTCCTCGTCCATGCTGACGTTGTCGATGTTGGAGCCGGCCTCGGCGATCGCCGCGGCCACCTTGGCGAGCACGCCGCGCTGGTTGGCGGCGACGACGCGGATGCCGACGTCGAACATGCGCGCCGTGTCCGGATCCCAGTCGACGTCGATCCACTTCTCCGGGTCGGTGCGCGACTTCTGCGCCGTCGGGCAGTCGTGGGTGTGCACGACCAGCCCCTGGCCCTTCTTGATGAAGCCGATGATCGGGTCGCCCGGGATCGGGCGGCAGCAGCGCGCGAACTGCACCGCGATGCCCTCGGAGCCGCGCACCGTGATCGCGCTCGCCTGACGCGGCTCGGCCGCGGTCTGCTCGGCGACCGCGAGCAGCTGCCGCGCGACGATCGCCGCGAGCCGCTTGCCGAGGCCGATGTCGGCGAGGATCTCCTGCCGCGACTTCGCGCCCGCGTCGCGCGTGAGCCGCTCCCAGCGCCAGGGGCCGAGCGCCGACGGGTCGGCGCCGAGCGCGCGCAGCGCCTGCGCGAGCAGCCGCTCGCCGAGCGCGGTCGATTCCTCGAGCTGCATCGTCTTCAGGAAATGGCGGATCTGCGAGCGCGCCTTGCCGGTCTTGACGTAGGAGAGCCAGGCCGGGTTGGGGTGCGCGTGCGCCGCGGTGACGATCTCGACGCGGTCGCCGTTCTTCAGCTCGGTGCGCAGCGGCACCAGCTCGTAGTTCACCTTCGCCGCGATGCAGCGGTTGCCGATGTCGGTGTGCACCGCGTAGGCGAAGTCCACCGGCGTCGCGCCGCGCGGCATGGACATGATCTTGCCCTTCGGCGTGAAGACGTACACCTCGTCGGGGAAGAGATCCACCTTCACGTGCTCGAGGAATTCCGCCGGGTCGCCGCTCGCGTTCTGGATCTCGACGAGCGACTGCAGCCAGCGGTGGGTGCGCTGCTGCACCTCGCTCACCGCCTGGTCGTCCTTGTAGAGCCAGTGCGAGGCGACGCCGGTCTCGGCGATGCGGTTCATGTCCCAGGTGCGGATCTGCACTTCCACCGGGGTGCCGTAGGGGCCGATGAGCGTCGTGTGCAGCGACTGGTAGCCGTTCGCCTTCGGGATCGCGATGTAGTCCTTGAACTTGCCCGGCACCGGCTTGTAGAGCGAGTGCAGCGCGCCGAGGGCGAGGTAGCAGGACGGGGTGTCGTTGACGATCACGCGGAAGCCGTAGATGTCGAGCACCTCGGAGAACGAGAGGTTCTTCTCGACCATCTTGCGGTAGATCGAGAAGAGGTGCTTCTCGCGGCCCTGCACCGTCGCCTCGATCTTCGCCTCGGCGAGCCGGCCCTTGATGCCCTCGGCGATCTTGCCCACCACCTCGCGGCGGTTGCCGCGCGCCGAGCGGATCGCCTTGGCGAGCACGCGGTAGCGCAGCGGGTAGGTGTGCTTGAACGCGAGGTCCTGCAGCTCGCGGTAGAGCGAGTCGAGGCCGAGGCGGCTCGCGATCGGCGCGTAGATCTCGACGGTCTCCTTCGCGATGCGTCGGCGCTTGGCGGGGCTGACCGCGTCCAGCGTGCGCATGTTGTGCAGGCGGTCGGCGAGCTTGATGAGGATGACGCGTACGTCGCGCGCCATCGCGAGCAGCATCTTGCGGAAGTTCTCGGCCTGCGCTTCCTGGGCCGACTGGAACTCGATCCGGTCGAGCTTGGAGACGCCGTCGACGAGCTCGGCGACCGGCTTGCCGAAGCGCGCGGCGAGCTCGTCCTTCGAGACGTGGCTGTCCTCCATCACGTCGTGCAGGAGCGCCGCGGCGAGCGTCTGCGCGTCGAGCTGCCACTCCGAGAGGATCCCCGCGACGGCCACGGGGTGCGAGATGTACGGTTCGCCGCTCTGGCGGAACTGGCCCCGGTGGGCCGCGTTGCTGAACCGGTAGGCCTCCTCGATGCGCTCGAGGTCGGCCGGCTTGAGATAGGCGGAGAGCCCCGCCTTCAGCCCTTCGAGGATGCCCGCGTGCTCAACCTGCATGAGCCCGCTCCCCGTGCCGCGCGGGCCGCGGCACGTCGGGGAAGCACTTGGCGCGGGCGCAGTCCGGTCTCAACCCAGTGTGGTGACCCGCTGGAGCATCTCGATGCCCACCTTGCCGGCCGCCACCTCGCGCAGCGCGATGACGGTCGGCTTGTCGCGCTGCGTCTCGACGAGCGGCGAGCCGCCGTGGGCGAGCTGGCGCGCGCGGTAAGTGGCGGCGAGCGTCATCTGGAACCGGTTGGGGATGCGCTTGAGGCAGTCGTCGACGGTGATGCGGGCCATGGTTATCTCTTCGCGAACAGTTCGGGATGGAGCGCGCTCTGCCGGGCGAGGGTCAGCCGCGAGGCGCGGACGACGGCCGCGAGGTCGCGCCGCGCGTCGTCGAAGTCGTTGTTGATAATAACATAATCGAACTCGGCCACATGCCCCATCTCGTCCGCGGCCGCCTCCAGCCGGGCGCGGATGACCGCCTCCGCGTCCTGCCCGCGGCCGCGCAGCCGCCGCTCCAGCTCCGCGAGCGACGGCGGCAGGATGAAGATGCCGATGGCGTCGGGGAAGATGCGGCGCACCTGCTGCGCGCCCTGCCAGTCGATCTCGAGCACGACGTCGCGCCCGCCCGCGCGGACCTCGCTGATCTGCCGGTGCGACGTGCCGTAGAGATTGCCGTGCACCTCGGCGCTCTCGAGGAACTCGCCTGCGGCGGCCATCGCGAGGAAGGCGTCCCGGTCCACGAAGAAGTATTCGCGCCCGTGCCGCTCGGCGGGGCGCGGCGGGCGCGTCGTGTAGGAGATCGAGAGCACGAGCCGCGGGTCTTCCGCGAGCACCGCGTTCACGAGCGAGGACTTGCCCGCGCCGGAGGGCGCCGAGACGATGAAGAGGAGGCCGTTCAATTCAGGATTCAGGGATCGAAGGGTGACGGGCGTGGGCGGGTCGAGGGACGCGCGGCCCGAACCCCGGATCCTCGACCCTCACTCCAGGTTCTGCACCTGCTCGCGCATCTGCTCGATCGCGAGCTTGAAGTCGAGCGCCGCATCGGCGAGCTGTTTCGAGACCGACTTCGAGCCGAGCGTGTTCGCTTCGCGCGCGAGCTCCTGCATCAGGAAGTCGAGCCGCTTGCCCACCGGGCCGCCCTTGGCGAGGACGCGCTCGACCTCGTCGAGGTGCGCGGCGAGGCGGGAGAGCTCCTCGGCGACGTCGATCTTGACGCCGAACATCGCGATCTCCTGCCGGATGCGCTCCTCCTCGCCGCCGGCGAGCACCTCGCGCAGGCGTGCGGCGAGCTTCTCCTGGTAGGCGGCGATCGCCTGGGGCACCGCCGGCGCGATGTCGGCGAGGCGCGCGCGTATCGCCGCCACGCGGCTCGCGATCATCTCGGCGAGCTTGGCGCCCTCGCGCTGCCGCGTGGCGGCGAGCTCGGCGAGCGCCTCCCGGGCGAGCCCGACGAGCGCCTCGCGCAGCGCCGCCTGCGCGCCCGGATCCTCGCCGAACACGCCGGGCCAGTGCAGGACCTCGGAGACGCGCAGCGGCTGCGCGTCGGGGATCGCGGCGCGCACCGCGCGGGTGAGGGCCGCGAGGCGGTCGAGCACCTGCCGGTCGAGCGCCGCCTCGCCCCCCGCGCCGATCGCCGGGGTGAAGCTCACGCGGAAATCCACCTTGCCGCGGGCGACCGCCGCGGCGACGAGCTCGCGCAGTTGCGGCTCGGCGGCGCGCACGTCCTCGGCGATGCGGAACTGCAGGTCGAGGAAGCGCGAGTTCACGCTGCGCACCTCGATCGCTAGGGTGCCGAGCGCGACCTCGCGCGCGACCGCCGCGTAGCCGGTCATGCTGTGAACCATTGGCGGTTTTCCGGTCGGGCGGCGCTTTACTTTGGCCAGGCGAGCCCCGAAAATGGGGCGCAAATCCGGCCGTTTTCATAACACCCGCGCTCTCCCGCCCGCAGCCGCCGATGCCGTCGCAAGCGAACCAGCCGCTCCCCGATGGCTATCAGCTGCAGTCGTACCGCATCATGAAGATGCTCTCGTGCGGCGGGTTCTCGATCGTCTACCTCGCCCACGACGAGAACGACCAGCCGGTCGCGATCAAGGAATACCTGCCCTCCTCGCTCGCGCTGCGCCACGAGGGCGATGCGCTGCCGTCGATCTCGGAGGAGAACCTCGCCACCTTCCGCTACGGCATGAAGTGCTTCTTCGAGGAGGGACGGGCCCTGGCGCGGCTCTCGCACCCCAACGTCGTGCGAGTGCTCAACTTCTTCCGCGCCAACGAGACCGTCTACCTCGTGATGCGCTACGAGCGCGGCCGCACCCTGCAGGAGTACATCCAGGCGCGCAAGGGCGCGATCAAGGAGAACTTCATCCGCCGGGTCTTCACCCTCGCGCTCAACGGCCTGCGCGAGGTGCACGCGAACAAGCTCCTGCACCTCGACCTCAAGCCGGCCAACATCTACATCCGCAACGACGGCACCCCGGTCCTCATCGACTTCGGCGCCGCGCGCCAGACGCTCGTGCAGGGGGGCTTCAAGCTGAACCCGATGTACACGCCCGGCTTCGCGCCGCCGGAGCAGTACAAGAACCGCGAGCTGCTCGGCCCGTGGAGCGACATGTACTCGGTCGGCGCGAGCATGTTCGCCTGCATCGCCGGGGTGGCGCCGCAGGCTTCCGACCTGCGCATGGAGAAGGATCGCTACGTCGCCGCCACGCAGCTCTTCGCGGGACGCTACTCCGAGCAGCTGCTCGAGACCATCGACTGGTGCCTGCAGCTCGACCACCTCAAGCGGCCGCAGAGCGCGATGGCGCTGCAGAAAGTGCTGCTGCGCGAGCGCGACCCCGAGATCGCGCGCAAGAAGTCCTTCGTCCTGAACCTGCGCGGCGCGCTGTCGCGGCTCGCGCGCCACTGACGCGGCGATGAAGTTTTCGATCTACCAGGAGAGCCGCGTCGGCGGGCGCCGCGAGAACCAGGACCGCGTCGCCTACTGCTACAGCCGCGACGCGGTGGTGATGATCGTCGCCGACGGCATGGGCGGGCACCTGCACGGCGAGGTCGCGGCACAGATCGCGGTGCAGTTCATCGCCGAGGCGTTCCAGCGCGAGGCGACGCCCAAGCTCGCCGACCCGGTGCGCTTCCTCCTCGACTCGATCACCAACGCGCACTTCGCGATCCTCGACTACGCCGAGGTGCGCCGGCTCCTCGAGACGCCGCGCACCACGTGCGTGGCCTGCGTCGTGCAGGACGGGGTCGCCTACTGGGCGCATGTCGGCGATTCGCGGCTCTACCTCGTCCGCGACGGCCGCGTCGAGATGCAGACCAAGGACCACTCGCGGGTGCAGATGCTCGTCGACCTCGGGCGGCTGCGCGAGGAGGCGGTCGGCGTGCACCCGGAGCGCAACAAGATCTTCAACTGCCTCGGCCAGATGACGCCGCCGAAGGTGGAGCTCTCGCGCCGGGCGCTGCTGCGGCACGGCGACACGATCGTCCTGTGCACGGACGGGTTCTGGGGCCCGCTCGGCGCCCGCGAGATCGGCGAGCGGCTCGCCAGCGGCGACGTGATGCACGGCGTCCCGCAGCTCATGGACCTCGCCGAGGCGCGCGGCGGCGCGGAGCGCGACAACCTGTCCGTCGTCGCCATGACCTGGGCGGACGAGGTCGCGGAGGCTGGCAGCTGGATCTCGACGCTCGCCATGGAGACGAACGAGAAGACGACCAAGCTCTCGGACTGGGGCAAGGCGGCCGGCGAGGCGCAGTCCCACCTCACCGACGACGAGATCGAGCGCGCGATCGACGAGATCCGCTCCGCGATCCGCAAGCACTCGGGATGACCGCCGGCCGGCACCCCGCTGTCGGACCGGCGCCGGCGTGCGCGCGCGCCCCGGCGCCCCGTGCGCGTATCGGCCGGGCAACCGAACGTCCGGCGCCGGCTGCCGGCAGCCGATCGCCGAGAGCCGGCTGATGCGCCCCTCCGGCCGCAAACCCGACGAGCTGCGCCCGGTCACGATCCAGCGCGGCTTCACCAAGCACGCCGAAGGGTCGGTCCTGGTGGCGTTCGGCGACACGCGCGTCGTCTGCACCGCGAGCATCGAAGAGCGCCAGCCCCCGCATCTGCGCGACACGCAGCGCGGGTGGGTGACCGCGGAGTACGGCATGCTCCCACGCTCGACCAACACGCGCACGGACCGGGAGGCGGCGCGCGGCCGGCAGAGTGGCCGCACGCAGGAGATCCAGCGGCTGATCGGCCGCTCGCTGCGCGCCGTGACCGACCTCGAGCGGCTCGGGCCGCGCACGGTGCAGATCGACTGCGACGTGATCCAGGCCGACGGCGGCACGCGCACGGCGTCGATCACCGGCGCGTTCGTCGCGCTGCACGACGCCTGCGCGCGGCTCGTCGGCGAGGGGAAGGTCGCGGCGCTGCCGTTCACCGACTTCGTGGCCGCCGTCTCCGTGGGCATCCACGAGGACGTGCCGGTGCTCGACCTCGACTACGCCGAAGACGCGGCGTGCGACACCGACATGAACGTCGTCATGACGGGTGCCGGCGGGTTCGTCGAGGTGCAGGGGACCGCGGAAGGCCGGCCCTTCACGCGCGCCGAGATGGACGCGCTGCTCGCGCTGGCGGAGAAGGGCATCCGCGAGCTGGTGGCGCTGCAGCGCCGGGCGCTGGGCGTCTGAACCTTTCAACGCAGAGGGCGCGGAGGCCGCAGAGGGCCGCTGAGAGCGTCGGCCCGACCGCCCTCCTGCAGCTTCCCCCTCGAGCGGCGAGAAACGATCGTGGAGGCGCGTGGCGTGTGCACGGATCGGTCGAGGAACAACATCGTGGGTGCGCCTTACTGCGTTCTCTGCGTCCTCTGCGTTGAGCTGTCAGCTCGGGCCGCGGCGTGAGAACGATCGTCCTCGCCTCCGGCAACCCCGGCAAGCTGCGCGAGTTCCGCGAGCTGCTCGCGCCGCTCGGCTACGCGATCGTCCCGCAGGGCGACCTCGGCATCCTGGAGGTCGCGGAGCCGCACGACACCTTCGTCGAGAACGCGCTCGTCAAGGCGCGCCACGCGGCCGAGCTCTCCGGCCTGCCCGCGCTCGCCGACGATTCGGGCATCTGCGTGCGCGCGCTCGGCGGCGAGCCCGGCGTGCACTCGGCGCGCTTCGCGGGCGAGCCCCGCTCGGACAACCGCAACAACGCGAAGCTCGTGCGGCTGCTCGCGGGCGTCGCCGACCGCGCCGCCCACTACTACGCGGTCATCGTCCTGGTCCGCCACGCGCACGACCCCGAGCCCCTGATCGCCCAGGGCCGCTGGCACGGCGAGGTGATCGACGAGCCGCGCGGCAGCGGCGGCTTCGGCTACGACCCGCACTTCCTCGTCCCCGCGCTCGGGCGGACCGCCGCGGAGCTCGCCCCGGACGAGAAGAACGCCATCAGCCACCGCGGGCAGGCGCTGCGGCGCCTGATCGAGCTCATCCGCGAGGACGGATAGCGGGCCCTTGATAAACGCTTCGCCACGCTCTCCGACGGCGACGACGACCGGCGCGCTCAAGAGGGGAGCGTTCTTCGGCAAGCCGATAGCGGGCGAGGGGCGGGGGCCGCCTCAGCGCCGCCGCGCGTAACGCAGCTGCACCAACCCGCTCGGGAACGGGGTGACGCCGGCGAGCTCGAGGGCGAGTTCCCGGCCCTGGCGCGGGAAGAGCGGGATCCCCGCACCGAGGATCCGCGGATGCACGGAGACGATGATCTCGTCGACGAGGTCCG
Organism: Burkholderiales bacterium; assembly: GCA_026417035.1. Lineage (GTDB taxonomy): Bacteria > Pseudomonadota > Gammaproteobacteria > Burkholderiales > SG8-39 > JAOAEA01. The sequence continues at coordinate 45,930 of JAOAEA010000005.1, read as the reverse complement.
CGTCGAGGAACGACGCGACCAGGCCGGCGCCGCCGACGAGCCACAGGGCCTTGCCCTGCGCCTCGCGCAGCCGCGCGACGAGCGCCGCCGGCGGGCCGGACACGAAGGTCACGTGCTCGGGGGCCGCGGCGGGCGGCGAGTGGGAGAACACGAAACCCGCCTTGCCGGGATACGGGTAAGGCCCGGACCCGAGGACATCGTCGTAGGTCCGCCGGCCCATGATCACCGTGTCGACGGCGTCGTAGAACGCCGCGTAACCGTAGTCGCCGTCCGTGAAGAGCCAGTCCACGCGCCCGTCGGCGCGCGCGATGCAGCCGTCGAGGCTCGTTGCGATGAAGAGCCTGACCGGCCGATGGACGGTCATCGCGCCGCCGCCCGCGTCAGCGGCCCGCCGCGATCGCGGCGGCGTCCGGCTCCTCGGCCTCGGGGACGAGGACGAACGCGCCGGACACGCTCTCCGGGATCGCGCGCAGCTTGCCGGTCGCGGCGTCCACGAAGACCCAGTCGGTCTCGCCCTGGGCGATGAGCGCCGCGTCGCCGATGCGCACGAACCGGTACTTCCTGAGCGAGCGCACCCGGCGGAAGTTCGCGACCCAGGTCACCGCCGCGATGCGGTCGCCCGCGAAGGCGGGGCGGAGGTACTCGATCCAATGGCTCCGCGCGACCCAGGTCGCGCCGATCGCCTCGGTCACCGCGCTGCAGCCGGCGGCGTCGGCGTGCATCACGGCGACGTCCTGCATCCACTGCACGTACTGGACGTTGTTCACGTGGCCGTTGCGGTCGAGCGCGGAAGGCAGGACCTCGAACTCGTGGCGAAAGAGGCGGTGCATCGGCGGAAGTCGCGGCAGCGCGGCATCCGCCGCGATGCGGCACTGTAAAATCGCGGCAGGCGCGGGTCAAACGCGGGCCGTCCGACCCTCGGGCTGCGTCCCGCGATTCCCGCGCGCGCGAACTCCCATGGCCACCGCAGTCATCCAGGCACCGGCCCCGGCGAGCGGAACGCGCCTCGCCGTCCTGCCGCCCCTTGCCGTCTACGTCCACCTGCCGTGGTGCGTGAGGAAGTGCCCCTATTGCGACTTCAACTCGCACGAGGCGCGCGGCGCGCTGCCCGAGGACGAGTACGTCGATGCGCTCATCGCCGACCTGGAATCGGCGCTGCCGGCCGTCTGGGGGCGGCGCGTGCACACGGTATTCCTCGGCGGCGGCACGCCGAGCCTCTTCGCGGCGCGTTCGATCGACCGGCTCCTCGCCGCGATCCGCGCGCGCCTCGCGCTCGACCCCGACGCGGAGGTGACGCTCGAGGCCAATCCCGGCACGGTCGAGGCCGGCCGGTTCCGCGACTTCCGCGCCGCCGGCGTGAACCGGCTCTCGCTCGGCGTGCAGAGCTTCGACGACGGGTGCCTCGCGTCGCTCGGGCGCATCCACGGCGCGCGCGAGGCGCATCGTGCCGTCGAGATCGCCGCGCAGAGCTTCGCGAACTTCAACATCGACCTCATGTACGCGCTGCCCGGCCAGGACGAAGCGGGCGCGCGGCGCGACGCGCAAGCCGCGATCGCCAGCGGGGCGCCGCACGTCTCGGCCTATCACCTCACGATCGAACCGAACACCCTCTTCGCGACCCGTCCGCCGCCGCTCCCCGACGAGGACGCGGCGGCGGCGATCCACGACGCCGTCGAGGCGACGCTCGCGGCGGCCGGTTTCCGTCACTACGAGACCTCCGCGCACGCCCGCGCCGGGCACGAGTGCCGGCACAACCTCAACTACTGGCGCTTCGGCGACTATCTCGGCATCGGCGCCGGCGCGCACGCCAAGATCTCGTTTCCCGACCGGGTCGTGCGCGAAGCGCGCGCGCGCACGCCGGCCGAGTACATGCGCCGCGTCGCGGCGGGCGCGCAGGTCGTCGAGCGCCGCGAGGTCGCGCGGGGAGAGCTCGCCTTCGAGTTCATGATGAACGCGTTCAGGCTGACGGAGGGCTTCGCGCCCGCGCTCTTCACGGAACGCACGGGGCTCGCGATCGCCGCCGTCGCGGCGCCGCTCGCGCGCGCGGAGGCGAAGGGGCTCGCCGTGGTCGGCCCGACGCTGGTGCGGCCGACCGAGCGCGGCCGGCGCTACCTCAACGACCTGCTCGAGCTGTTCCTGGATTCCGGACCGGAGGGGAGCCGATGAGGAAAGCACTGGCGGAAGTGAAGGCGCTCGCCTTCGACGTGTTCGGCACCGTCGTGGACTGGCGCGGCACGATCATCCGCGAGGGCCGCCGGCTCGGCGCCGCGAAGAGGCTCGTGGTCGACTGGGCCGCGTTCGCCGACGGCTGGCGGGCGGGCTACGCGCCGGCGATGGACCGCGTGCGCCGCGGCGAGCTCGCGTGGACGCCGGTCGACGCCCTGCACCGGATGATCCTCGACGACCTCCTCGCGCAGTTCGGGATCGCCGCGGCGTTCGACGAAGCGGAGCGCTCGCACTTCAACCGGGTCTGGCACCGGCTCAAGCCCTGGCCCGACGCGGTCGCGGGCCTCAAGCGGCTGAAGAAGCGGTTCGTGATCGCGACGCTCTCCAACGGCAACGTCGCGCTGCTCGTCGACATGGCGAAGCACGCGAAGCTCCCCTGGGACGCGGTGCTCTCGGCGGAACTCTTCCGCCACTACAAGCCCGACCCGCAGGTGTACCTCGGCGCGTGCGAGCTCCTCGGCCTGCGGCCCTGGCAGATGATGATGGTCGCGGCGCACAAGAGCGACCTCGACGCCGCGAAGCGCTGCGGCCTCAAGGCGGCGTTCGTGCAGCGGCCGCTCGAGTTCGGGCCCGGCGCCCGCAAGGACCTGAAGCCGGAGCCGCGCTTCGAGGTGAACGCGAAGGACTTCATCGACCTCGCGAAGAAGCTCGGCGCGTAGCCGCCGCGCGTCAGCGGGCCGTCAGAGCGGGCGTGATAGATTTCGCGTCATGCACAGGCGCCACCCGAACGCACCCGCGCTGCTCGGGCACATCCGCGAGCTCGCGCGCGCCGAGCTCGCGGGCGGCGTGAAGTCGGGATTCGACGCCCTGCCGCAGGCGCTGCACGAGCTCGAAGCGGCCTCCGGCAACATGGCGGAGCAGCGGATCATCGCCGAGGCCGCCGGGCGGGCACGCGCGTCGCGGGAGGCGATCCTCGCCGACTTCGAGAAGCGGTTCCTGCAGGGCTTCGACGCGCGGCTCGACCGCGGCGGGCCGAAGCCGGCGGCGCAGGCGCTCTCGCTCGACGAGCTCACGCTCGTCGACGACGGCATGATCGAAGACCAGATCGCCATCGGGCGGCTGCGCTCGAAGGCGATGAACGAGCTCGACGCCGACGAGCTCCTCGGGGTCGAGACGCGCATCGGCGCCCTGCTCGGCGAGGACGGCCCGGTCGAGCGCGAGGCGAACCCGGTCGACCCCGACGCGGCGCTGTCGGCCCTCAAGCACGCGATCGACGCCGCGGCCGACTCCGGCCCGGTCCGGGCGACGATCCTCAACGTGCTGCAGCCGCATCTCACGCTCGCGCTGCGCAAGCTCTACTTCGAGCTGAACGAGCAACTGATCGCCGCGGGCATCGTGCCGCGGCTCAAGCACGAGATCCAGCGCGCCCGCGACACGGGGCGCGGCGGCGCCGCGGGGGGCGCCGCGGCGGAGGCCGGATCCGGGCGCAAGCGCCCCGATCTCTCCGTGAGCCAGGTGCTGTCGCTGCGCGATCTCCTGCCCGGGGCCGCCGGCATGCCGATGGATCTCGGCGCGATCGTCGCCTCCATGCTTGCGGCCGGCGGCGGCTCGTTGCGGCAAGGCGCGCGGATGATGGCGAACCCGGAAGGGACGCTGTATGCGAGCGCGCTCGCCACGCCGGTGGACCCCGAGGTGCTCGCCTCGCTCGCCCAGCTGCAGGCGGCGGCGCTCGTGCCGGTGGTCCCGGGCGCCGCCCCGGCGGCCGGCGCACCCCCCGCGGTTGCGGGCGCGGGCCACGCAGGCGCCGTCGTGGGCGCGCCGCTCGCCGGCATCGCCTACGCGGAGGCCGTGCAGCGCGTCGCCGGCGCGCATCCGCTCGACCAGCTCACCGGCGAGCTCGTCGGCGTCGTCTTCGACTTCGTGCTCGGCGACCGCTCGGTCCCGGATGCGGTCAAGGCCGAGGTCGACCGCCTGCGGATCGCCGCGTTCAAGGCGGCGCTCCTCGACCGCAGCTTTTTCGCGCGCCGCGAGCATCCGGTGCGCAGGCTCCTCACCCGGATTACCGAGCTCGCCTCCGATCCGGAGCTCGACGCCTCGCCCGAGGGCGCCTTCGTCGCCACGCTGCGCGCGGTGGTGGAAGATCTCAATGCGCGCTTCGAAACGGACCTGGCCATCTTCGAGGACGCGATCGCGCGGATCGAGCAGGCCGCCGGCGAAGCGGCGCGGCGGCAGGATGCGGAGCTCGAGCGCGTCGCGGCGGAGCTCGCCGAGCGCGAGCGCGCCGAGCAGGCGCGGGCGACCGCGCGCGCCGAGGTCGAGCTGCGGGCCGGCGGCGACGTCCCCGGCTTCGTCGCGAAGTTCCTCCGCGAGGTGTGGGTGCCGGCGCTCGCGCTCGCCGAGCTCGCCGGCGACGCGGCGCGCGAGCCCCGCAGCGCCCTCGTGCAGGCGATGGACGACCTCGTGTGGAGCGTCGCGCCGAAGGCGCGCGCCGACGTGCCGAAGCTCGCGGCGCTGCTGCCGAAGCTCGTCCCGGCGCTGGTCAAGGGCATGCAGGCCGCCAATGTCCCCCATGCCGAGCGCGACGCATTCCTGGAAGAGCTGATGCAGGCCCACACCGCGCTCCTCAACGCGGCGCGCGCGCAGGCCGTCCCGCCGCCGCCTGCGCCGAAGCCCGCCGCACCCGCGCCCGCGGCCGCGCCGTCGCCGCTCGGCGAGTTCGATGCCGCGGCGGCGAAGCTCGGCTTCCTGCGCCTCGAGCGCGGGACCGTGGTGGAGTTCGGCGACGCGGATCCGCCGGTGCGGATGAAGATCGGCTGGGTGAGTCCCAAGCGGACCCTCTATGCGTTCCGCGCGGCCGGCCAGCCGCCGCGGTCGATGGACGCCGGCGAGCTCGCGGAGGCGGTGAAGGCGGGCTGGCTGCGCGTCGTGGAGACCGGGGAGAGCGCCTTCGACCGCGCGCTCGCGGCGGCGGTCGGCGACTAGGAAGGGCGCGAGCCGCGAAAGCGCGAAAAGCGCGACGGGCCGCGCGAGTGGACGGGTCGCACCGCGAGCGCGCGTCGCGCCGGCAGGGCGCGCCCTGCCGGGCCGGGACCGTTCGCCCTAGCTCCTCCCCGTCCCCCGTGTCCCCCGCGTCCGCCGCGGGCCCCCTTGGCGGCGCCTCGCGCGCTAGCGCCGCCGGAACACGACGTCCCACACGCGGTGCCCGAGCCTCAGGCCGCGGTTCTCGAACTTGGTGAGCGGCCGCGTCTCGGGCCGCGGCGCGAAACCGTCCGCGGTGTTCGCGAGCAGCGGTTCGGCGGAAAGCACCGCGAGGATCTGCAGCGCGTAGTCCTCCCAATCGGTGGCGACGTGGAGGATGCCGCCCGGCTTCAGGCGCGAGGCGACGAGCGCGACGAAAGGCGGCTGCACCAGGCGCCGCTTGTGGTGGCGCTTCTTCGGCCACGGGTCGGGGAAGAAGATGTGCACGCCGTCGAGCGTTCCCGGCGGGATCATTTTCTCGAGCACCTCGACCGCGTCGTGCTGCACGATGCGCACGTTCGCGAGCCGGAGGTCGCGGATGCGCTTGAGCAGCCCGCCCACGCCCGGCGTGTGCACCTCGATCGCGAGATAGTCGGTGCCGGGGTTCGCCTGCGCGATCGCGGCGGTCGTCTCGCCCATGCCGAAGCCGATCTCGAGGACCTTCGGTGCGCTGCGCCCGAACGCGGCGTCGAGGTCGAGCGGCGCAGCGGAGAAGGCGATGCCATAGACCGGCAGCAGCTCGGCGACCGAGCGGGCCTGGGCGTCGGTGATGCGTCCCGCGCGCAGCACGTAGCTGCGGACCGTGCGCCGAGCCGGGGGCGGCGTGCCGGCCGGGTCGCGCGGCTCGGTCACGCGATGCCGCTCGCCGCAGGCGCGGAGGTCGCGCCGGCGCCTGCGTCGGCCATGCGGAACATCCGGGCGATCGCGCCGTCGACGACCACGTGCGCTCCGCCGGGCCGCCTCCGGGATGGCCTCTCAGCCGGCCTTGGGCGGAATGAGCCCGGAGGCGGGCGAGCTCGGGCTCGCCGAATAGAGTTTCTTCGGCATGCGGCCGGCGAGGAACGCTTCGCGGCCCGCCTCGACCGCTTTGCGCATCGCCTGCGCCATCAGCACCGGATGCTTCGCCTGCGCGACCGCGGTGTTCATGAGCACCGCGTCGCAGCCGAGCTCCATCGCGATCGCCGCGTCTGAGGCCGTGCCGACGCCGGCGTCCACGATCACCGGGACCTTGGCGTTCTCGATGACGAGCGCGAGGTTCCACGGGTTCAGGATGCCCATGCCGGAGCCGATGAGCGACGCGAGCGGCATCACGGCGACGCAGCCTGCTTCCTCGAGCCGCTTCGCGACGATCGGGTCGTCGCTCGTGTACACCATCACCTTGAAGCCCTCGCGCACCAGGGTCTCGGCCGCGGCGATGGTCTCGACCACGTTCGGGAAGAGCGTCTTCGGATCGCCGAGCACCTCGAGTTTCACGAGGTCGTGCCCGTCGAGGAGCTCGCGCGCGAGGCGCAGCGTCCGCACGGCATCCTCCGCGGTGTAGCAGCCGGCGGTGTTGGGGAGATACGTGTACTTCGACGGCGGCAGCGCGTCGAGGAGCGACGGCTCGTTCGCGTTCTGGCCGATGTTGGTGCGGCGGATCGCGACCGTCACGATCTCGGCGCCGCTCGCCTCGACGGCGCGGCGCGTCTCGTCGAAGTCCTTGTACTTGCCGGTGCCGATGAGCAGGCGCGAGCGGTAGGCGCGGCCAGCGATCACCAGGGGATCGGCGCCGGCTTCGGCGGTGGGGAGCGGGGCGTTCATGGAAGCACTTTCCGGGTGGGTTCGGGCGCGTCCGCGCGGACGCCGTGGTTCGTCAGCCGCCGCCGACGGCGACGACGATCTCGAGCCGGTCGCCATCGGCGAGCGCCGTCGCCGCGTAGCGGGTGCGCGGCACGATCTCACCGTTTCGCTCGACGGCGATCCTCTTTCCGGCGAGGCCCAGCGTTTCGACGAGCCGGGCGAGGTTCGCCGGCTCGGCGAGCTCGCGGTGTTCGCCGTTCACCGACAGGCGGATCATGGCGGCAATCTTAGCAGCCCGGGGACGCCTCTCCCGGCGACGGCCGGACGCGCCCGCAGGGCCTCGCGGAGGGCAGCGGAGCCGGTCCCGCCGCGGCATGGCTGCGCGCAGGTCTCGCGCCGCGCTAGAATTCGGCCGGCCCGCGGGTGTAGTTCAATGGTAGAACATTAGCTTCCCAAGCTAAGAACGTGGGTTCGATTCCCATCACCCGCTCCAGCCCTGCGCCTCTTGGGCGCAAGTCCCCGAATCCGGCCGTGTTCTGCGGCCGGCCGCGCCGCCAGCTAGCCGCTGCGCTTCGCGCTCGCGCGTGCCCGGCGCGCCGTTGCCAGGCCCCTCGCTCGAAGCTCGCGACGGCGCCCTTGTGGCGGGCAGACAACAACGCGCGCCCGAGTCCACCTCGGGGATCATCTGCACGATTGCCTTCATAAGCGGCACTTTTCTAGTATTTGACCGGGATCAAAGTGCGGGCGTGGCCCAAGTAGCACTGTGAGGCGGCGCGCACCCGGGTGGCGTTCGCGCGGCCCGGGCGCACGAGAAAAACGACACGGGGGGAGGGTGTGAAATGCCAAGGCCTTTCGGTCGCAGCCGCCGTCGCTGCGCTCGGCCTCGCGGCGCCGGTTCGCGCAGGTGGATGCGGCCGCGGCCGAGGCGCTGCTCGAGAAGAGCGGCTGTCTGAAGTGCCACGGCGTGGACCGCACGAAGGACGACCCCTCGTCCGAGGAGACGGCCGCGCGGCTCAAGGGTAAGGCCGACGCCGAGAAGGAAGTGACCGCGTTCGTCACGATCAATCCCGAGATCAAGGTCGACGGCAAGGAGGAGACGCACGACGCGCGGAAGACCAGGAACGAGGCCGGGATCCGGAACGTGCTCGCGTTCGTCCTGAGCCGCTGGATCGCGTCGGCGACCGCGGGGGGCGGGATCGGCGGCATGGGGCAGGATCTGGGCGGCGATCCGCGGCGAGTCGGGGAGGCCGCTCGTCGTCCTCGTGCGCGTCGGCATCGCCGCGCTGGTCGTTCTCGGCATCGGGGTGGCTGCGGTCGGGGCCGGCGCGCAGGCGCTCCACGCGACGAGCACCGAAGCGTTCTGCGTTTTCGTGCCGTGAGAGGAAGCAGCACGCCTTCGAGGAGAACAAGGACACGACACGCGAGGAACCGCTCCGGGGTGGGTGCGACCTGCGCCGATTGCCCTATTCCCCTCGAGCCCGGACGGAAGCTCGTGCGCAAGGTCGAGGCGGCGCGGGAGGTGCGGGGCCATCCGACGGGCGTGATCGATACGCCGGAGAAGTACAACGCCCCGCGTTACGAGATGGCCAAGCGCGAGTGGCTGCGGCTCGAGGCGAACGACTCGCGGCCCTGCCGCCACTGCCGCGACGAGGCCGCGATGAGCCCGGACCTCGCGTCGGAAACGGGCCCGATCCGGGCATGAGAAGGGCGGGGCCGCGGGGAAGACCTGCGTCGACGGCCACTCGGGCATCGCGCAGACCGAGCCCGAGGGCGGACCGGGGCCGGGTGAGTTGAAGGTGGGAACGAGCGGGTAAATCCGAGAAACACCGGGCGAAGAAGCGGGACACCGCCGCGCCCGCAGCCGAAGGGGACGGGGAATGCGAAAGCTCTGGAGAGGGGTCGCGTCGGCGCTCGTGGCGTCGGCGCTGGCGATGTTCGTGGCCGCGGGGGCCCAGGCCCAGGGCGCGGCCGCGCCGGCCAAGGATCTGGTCCTGCGCGGCGACGCCAAGTGCACCAAGTGCCACGACCAGGACGACAACCCGGCGCTCCTCGACATCTCGAGGACCAAGCACGGGGTCAAGGCCGACGCGCGCACGCCCACGTGCACGAGCTGCCACGGCGAGAGCGAGAGCCACATCAACAAGCCTGCCGGCGCGGCGGAGCGCCCGAAGCCCGACCGCACCTTCAAGCGCAACGACACGCACACGACGCCCGCGGCGCAGAGCGAGGCCTGCACGAGCTGCCACAAGGGCGGGCACCTCATCCAGTGGGCCGGCAGCGCGCACGAGCGGACGCAGACTTCCTGCTCGAGCTGTCACAGCGTGCACGTCGCCAAGGACCAGGTGCTGGTGCGCGCGACGCAGGCCGGGGTCTGCTACACCTGCCACAAGGACGTGCGCGCGCAGACGTTCGCCGTCTCCGCGCACCCGATCCGGCAGGGGGTGATGAGCTGCTCGTCGTGCCACGCGCCGCACGGCTCGCTGAGCGAGCGCTTCAGCCTCGTGAAGAGCAGCGTCAACGACACCTGCTACACCTGCCACGCAGGCAAGCGCGGGCCGTTCCTCTGGCCGCACCCGCCGGTCGTGGAGGACTGCGGCAACTGCCACAACCCGCACGGGACCAACATCGCGCCGATGCTGAACGCGCGCAGCCCGTACCTCTGCCAGCAGTGCCACATCATCGGCCAGCACCCGAACGTGCTGCGCAGCGGCAACGCGCTGCCGTCGAACACCGTGGGCAACCTGGGCAACGCCAACACCGCCTATCTGGTCGGCCAGGCCTGCGCGAACTGCCACACGAAGGTGCACGGCAGCAACCACCCGTCGGGGAACGCCTTCACGCGCTAGCGGAAGGCGAAAGGGTCAAGGGAGATTGAGCGATGAAAGTCCGCACAGACAACGCGGCGCCGGCGCGCCGGCCGCTCGCACTCGCCGTCGCCGCGGCGCTGCTCGCCGCGGGCACGGCCCACGCGGAGCCGATGTTCCAGGCGCCCCTCTATCGGGGCACCGACATGTCCCGGTACTCGGACAACTTCGTCGAGATCGGCGGGGGCTTCAACACGCAGGACTCGTACAAGTTCGGGCAATGGACGGGGATGACCGAGCGCGGCGGCTACGTCCTCGGCAACTTCAACTACTCGAGCCGCGGCGCCGGCGACAGCCCGGATTACTTCTGGGCGAACGGCTACAACCTCGGCTTCGACGCGCGCGACGCCGCGCTCGGCTACACCTCGCAGGGGCGCTTCTCGGTGTACGGCTCCTACCAGGGGATGCCCTTCTACGCGTCGGACTCGACGAAGTTCATCTTCGACGGGCTCGGGGGCACGAACCTCGTGGCGCGCACCAGCGTGATCGGCGCGACCGCGAACCCCAATGCGGGGACGAACCCGGCGCGCATCAACGCCGCGCTGGTCCCGTTCGACCTCGACACCCAGCGCGACATCTGGCAGGTCGGCGGCAAGCTCCTCTTCGGCGGCAACTTCGAGACCTACGCGAACTACCGCCAGGACAACGTGGACGGCAACCGCCTCACCTACGGCGCCATGTTCGCGACCGGCGGCAACCCGCGGTCGAACGCCCTGGCGCTGCCGGTGAGCGAAACGACCCACCAGTTCGACGCCGGCCTGCGCTGGAGCACCGACAAGGCCCAGGCGCAGCTCACCTACTGGTACTCGAAGTATTCGCCGGACGCGAGTTCGCTCATCTGGCAGAACCCGTTCTCGATCATCGCCGGCTGGCCGGCGGGCAGCGGCTATCCGAACAGCTACGGGCAGATGAGCCTCGACCCGGGCAACACGTTCAACCAGATCACCGCTCAAGGGGCCTGGAACTTCATGCCCGGCTGGCGCGTGAACAGCTCGCTGCAATACAGCTGGGGCACGCAGGACGCCGGGTATCTCGCTTACTACGCGCCGATCGGCTTCGCGCCGGGTGGCGGGGCGATCCGCAATCCGGCCACGAGCTCGCTCGACGGGAAGGTCGACCGGTGGCTCTTCAACATCGCGGTGAACGGCCGGCCGATGCCGCGCCTCACGCTGCGCGCCAAGTACGTCTATGACGACAACAACAACAAGACCGCCGAGAACTTCTACCGCGTCGTCCCCGGCGGGCTGCAGCAGGCGGCTGCGCCGGGCGTGCAGAACACGCCGTACGGCTCCTACACGGTCAACCGGGCGAGTGTCGAGGCCGACTATCAGCTCCTCGCGCGGACGCTCTTGCGCGGCAACTACACCTACGTCAACACGAAGTGGGTGGACGAGGACCGGGCGCGAACCTACGACAACATCGTCGGCGTCGAGCTGCGCCAGACGGCTTCCGAGCTCTTCACCGGTTATCTCAAGTATCAGTACTGGAACCGGTCCGGAAGCGACTTCACCTGGATCGCCGGCGCGCCGCCGACCCCGCCTTACTTCCTCAACAACTTCGTACAGAACCGCGTGCGCGCGCAGGCCGACCTGGGCCTCTCCGAGACGGTCAACCTGACGCTCGCGGCCGACTGGAGCCGGCGCTCGTATAGCGAGCCGTCGAGCGGCGTCGACTGCGGTGCGCAGACCGGCGCGTGGCCCGACGGGAACCGCTGCATGGGCCTGCAGACCTCGTCCTGGCAGACGTACACGGCCGACCTGCAATGGCGGCCCACGGAGGCGCTCTCGACGTTCGTGTTCGCGACCTATGGCGATCTGAGCAACGACCAGTTCGGCCGGCAGATCAACCAGGGCATCAACAACCAGAATGCGCTGTGGACGGCGAGCCTCGCGCAGAAGTCGAACACCTACGGCCTCGGCACCAACTACAACGTCGCGACGAAGATCGACGTGGGCGCGACCTACATCTACAACGAAGGCCGGACCAACACCGGGCTCACCTGGGGCCCGGCGCTCGCCGCGCTCGTGCCGGCGCCGCTCGCGGTGCCGCCCTCCACGTACACGCTGCACTCGTTCCAGCTCTACGGCAAGTGGGCGGTCACCAAGACGCTGACGCTACGCGCGAACTGGTGGTACCAGAAGCTGAACGCGTTCGACTACGCCTACGACGGCGTGAATCCGTGGGCCTCCGACCGGACCATCTTCGCCGGCCAGAACTCGGGCGGATACACGAACAACTTCTACGGCATCTCGATCGCGTACACCGGGTTCTAGCGGCGGGAGGGCAGGCGCGAGGGGTGGGCCCCGCGCGCCGTGGCCCGACGGCTGAGCGAGCGCCCGCCGCGGCGGGCGCGCGCGTCTCGGGGGCACCCTTCGCCTCCGTGCCCACGGGGTGAGCCGACGCGGCAGGGCGGCCGCCCCGGGGGGGCAACCGCCGGATCGCCCGGCGGTGCCGGCTTCCTTCGCTGCTGCGCTGCGGCGGATCTTCGCGCGCGGTTCCGCGCTTCGGCCGCCTGGCCGACGTCCCGCCCCGAGAGTGGGGCGGATTGCCGCGACGCTGCTAGAATCCATGTTGCGCCGCAGCGAAGCGGCCTTCCCCCGTCAGGAACCCCAGTGGAACACATCGAGAACCGCACCTTCGACGAGATCCAGGTCGGCGACAGCGCCACGCTCGAGCGCACGCTCACGGAGCAGGACATCACGCTGTTCGCGGTGATGTCGGGCGACATCAACCCGGCGCACGTCGATCCCGAATACGCCAAGAGCAGCCGCTTCCGCGAGGTCATCGGCCACGGCATGTGGTCCGGCGCGCTCATTTCGACCGTGCTCGGCACCGAGTTCCCCGGCCCTGGGACGATCTATCTCGGCCAGAACCTGCGCTTCCGCCGGCCGGTGAAGGTGGGCGACACCATCACCATCAAGGTGACGGCGAAGGAGAAGGACGCCGAGAAGGGCAAGGTGGTGCTCGACACCGAGTGCCTGAACCAGGATGGCGAGATCGTCGTTTCCGGCACTGCCGAGGTGATCGCGCCGAAGGAGAAGGTGCGGCGGCCGCGCGTGGATCTCCCCGAGGTGCGCTTCGACGACAAGGAGGCGCGCTTCCGCGAGGTGATGGGGCGCGTCAAGGCGCGCAAGCTCGCGCCGGTCGCCACCGCCATCGTCGACCCGGCGGCGCCCGAGTGCCTCGCGAGCGTCGCCGCCGCAGCGGCCGAGGGCGCGATCGTGCCGATCCTCGTCGGCGTCGAGGCGCGCATTCGCCAGGCGGCGGCGGACGGCGGCGTGGACCTCGACGGCTTCCAGATCGTGCCGGTGGCGTCGAGCCGCGACGCGATCGCCGAGGCGATCCGGCTTGCGCGCGAGGGCCGGGTCGAGGGCATGATGAAGGCGGGCGTCGCGACCGAGGACCTGATCGTTCCGGTGGTCTCGGCGGCGAAGGGCCTGCGCACCGAGCGGCGCGTGAGCCACATCCACGTGATGGACGTGCCCACGTACCCGAAGCCGCTCCTCATCACCGACTCGATGATCAACATCGCGCCCGGGCTCTCCGAGAAGCGCGACATCGCGCAGAACGCGATCGACCTCGCGCACTGGCTCGGCATCCCGGCGCCGAAGGTCGCGGTGCTCGCGGCGGTCGAGACCGTGAACCCGAAGATGCCGGCGACGATCGAGGCCGCGACGCTCTGCAAGATGGCCGAGCGCGGCCAGATCCGGGGCGGCATCTTCGACGGGCCGCTCACTTTCGACCACGCCGTGTCGCTCAAGGCCGCGGAGACCACCGGCATCCGCTCGCCGGTCGCCGGGCAGGCCGACATCCTGCTCGTGCCCGACCTCGAATCCGGGAACATGATCGCCAAGCAGCTCATGTTCCTCACCGACGCGCTGTCGGCCGGCATCGTGCTCGGCGCGCGCGTGCCGATCGCGCTGACGAGCCGCGGGGACGACCGCCGCTCGTGGCTCGCCTCCGCGGCGCTGGTGCAGCTCGCCGCGCACATGTACCGGAGCGCCGCGGCGGGCGCGCTGCGCTAAGCGTGGGCCGGACGGCGGGCGCCGCCCGGCGCGGACGATCCGCTGCGCCGAGCCGGGCGCGGGAGCGATCGGCTACACTGCCGCTGGCCGCGGCGCCTTCGGTGCGGCCGCCACGACCCGATTCCCGATGCCGGTCTCATTCGACGGCAAGCTCGTCGTAGCCATCTCCTCGCGCGCGCTCTTCGACCTCGAGGCGTCCAACCGCGTCTTCGAGGCGGAGGGCGTCGAGGCCTATCACCGCTACCAGCTCGAGCGCGAGGACGAGGTCCTCGCACCGGGGATCGCGTTCGTCCTGGTGAAGAAGCTCCTCGCGCTGAACGCACTCGCGCCCCGGCGGCCGCGCGTCGAGGTGATCCTGCTGTCGCGCAACACGGCCGACACGGGCCTGAGGATCATGAACTCGATCGCGCACTACGGGCTCGACGTCACGCGCGCGGCGTTCACCGGCGGCGAGAGCACTTACCCCTACGTGCCGGCGTTCGACGCCCATCTCTTCCTGTCGGCCAACCCCGGCGACGTCGCGAGGGCGCTCGACGCCGGACACGCCGCCGCCACCATCCTGCCCTCGGCGGTGATCGGCCGGAACGTCGATGCGCCCGGGGAGCTGCGCATCGCCTTCGACGGCGACGCGGTGCTCTTCTCGGACGAGGCCGAGCGCGTGTTCAAGCGCGAGGGCCTCGAGCGGTTCGCGGCCAGCGAAGCCAGCGCTGCGCGGGAGCCGCTCTCGGGTGGCCCGTTCAAGAGCTTCCTCGCGGCGCTGCACCGCATCCAGACCGAGTTCCCCCAGGCCGCCGCGCCGATACGCACCGCGCTCGTCACCGCGCGCAGCGCGCCGGCGCACGAGCGCGTGATCCGCACGCTGCGCGCCTGGGACATCCGCATCGACGAGGCGCTCTTCCTCGGCGGGCTCGACAAGGCGCCGTTCCTCAAGGCTTTCGGCGCGGACATCTTCTTCGACGACCAGCGCGGGCACTGCGAGTCGGCGCGCGACCACGTCGCGACCGGGCACGTCCCCTTCGGGGTGGCGAACGAGTGAGGCGATGAGGGCGCTCAAGTACGCTGCCATCGGCATCGCCGCGCTCCTCGTCCTCGCCGTGGCGGCGGCCGTCGTCGTCTCGCTCGCCGTCGATCCGAACCGGTACAAGCCCGAGATCGTCCGCCTGGTGAAGGAGAGGACCGGCCGCACGCTCACGATCGACGGGAGGATCACGCTCACCTTCTTCCCGCGGCTCGGCCTCGCGGTCGAAAAAGCCGCCTTGTCGGGACCCGGTGGCAGCGGGAAGTTCGCCTCCGTCACGGAGGCGCGCGTCGCGATCGCGCTGCTGCCGCTCCTCGCGAGGCGCGTCGTGGTCGATCGCATCGAGCTCGCCGGCCTCGATGCGGAGCTCGTGCGGCGCAAGGACGGCTCGACCAATTTCGACGACCTCCTGGGCGAGGACACCAAGCCCGCCGCCGGAGCCCCGGGAAAGGAACCGTCCGCGCCGTCCGCGCCGTCCGCGCCGGCGCTCGAGATCGGCGGCGTCGCCCTCCGAGACGCGAGCATCGTGTGGCGCGACGAGGGGAAAGCGCAGACCGTGAAGCTCGCCGGGCTCGACCTGCGCACGGGGCGCATCGCCGAGGGGGCCCGCGGCAGGCTCGAGGTCGCCACGCGCATCCAGGGGAGCGGCCCGCCGCTGGACCTGGCGGTCAAGGGATCCGCAGACTACCGGCTCGAGCTCGCGCGCGGCGCGTTCGCGCTCGAGGACCTGGACTTGAAGGTGGACGGGGATGCGCCCGGCGCTGCGGGTCTCGCGGCCCGGGCGCAAGGCGATCTCGAGCTCGATCCCGCCCGCGAGCGCTTTTCCGTCGCGCGGCTCGTGCTCGCAGCGACGACCAGGGACGGTCTCGAGCTGAAGGCGAGCGTGCCGAAGCTCCGCATCGCGCCGGAGGGGGCCGCGGGGGACGCGGCGAGCGCCGAGCTGAAGCTGGCGCGGCCTGCCCGCACGGTGATCGCGCGGGTCGCGCTGTCGCCGCTCGCGGCGAAGGGTGGCGAGATCCGCTTCGAGCGGCTGGCCGTGGATGCCGAGGTGCGCCAGGGGGAAGCGACCTTCGCGACGCGCGTCGCTTCGCCCCTGACGATCGACTTCGGCGCGAAGACGGCGCGGCTCGCGCCGCTCGCCGGGGAGCTCGTGGCGAGCGGCCCGCACCTGCCGCAGAAATCGGTGAAGGGGTCCGTCGTCGGCGGCGCCCGCGTCGCCTGGGGCAAACCCTCGTCGGCCGCCGCGGACCTCGTGGCGAAGCTCGAGGACGCCACTCTCGAGGCGACGCTTGCCGTCGCGAATCTGGACGCGCCCGCGTTCGACTTCGATCTCGCCGCCGACCGGCTCGACGTCGATCGCTATCTCCCGCCCACGCGGCCGGCGGCGGGCGCGGGCGGCGCAGCGTCCGGCAAGCCGCCGCAACCGACGACACGCGGATCGACCTCGCGTTCCTCAAGCCGCTCAACGGCAAGGCGCGCGTGCGCGTCGGCGCGCTCTCGGTGCGCAATGTGAAGGCGCAGAACGTCAACGTCGGGTTGCGCGCCGCAGGGGGGCGCGTGGAAGTGGCGCCCCTCAACGCGACGCTCTACCAGGGCGCGCTCGCGGGCAGCGCCAGCATCGACGCGCACGCCAACCGCTTCGCCCTGCGCGAGCAGCTCACCAACGTGGCGCTCGGGCCGCTCCTGCGCGACGCGGCGCAGTTCGACCGCATCGACGGCCGCGGCAACGTGGCGCTCGATCTCGCGGCCACCGGGACGACGGTGGGGGCGCTGAAGCGCTCGCTCGGCGGCACGGCGCGCGTGGAGCTGCGCGATGGCGCGGTGCGCGGCATCGACCTCGACGCGATCGTGCGGGCGGCCGGGGCGCTCCTCGGATCGACCGCGTCGGGCGAGAGCCGCGGCCAGGCGGGCGGCGAGACGCGCTTCTCGGAGCTCTCCGCGAGCTTCGTGATCCGCAACGGCGTTGCCCGCAACGACGACCTCGCGGGCCGCTCGCCGCTCGTGAGGGTGAGCGGCGCCGGCACGATCGACCTCGGCGCCGGGACGATCGACTACCTCCTGAGGGCGACGCCGGTCGCGCCGGTGCCGATCGGCGGCGGGCGCCAGCTCACCGTGCTCCAGGGCGTCGCGGTCCCGGTGCGCGTGAGCGGGCCGCTCACGTCGCCAGGCTATTCGGTGGACATGGCGCAGCTCGCGGTCGAGTCGGCCAAGACCGGCGTGCGGCTCTCGATCGGCAAGGGCGCGGCCGGCGCGGGCACCGGGGTCGAGGACGTGCTGCGTGGCATCCTGAGGAAGAAGTAAGGTTCGATGCAGGACTTCTCCCGGCGGCTTGTTGCGTGGCAGCGCCGGCACGGGCGCCACGACCTGCCCTGGCAGGGGACGCGCGACCCCTACCTCGTTTGGCTTTCGGAGATCATGCTGCAGCAGACGCAGGTCGCGTCGGTCGTGCCCTATTTCGAGCGCTTCCGCGCGCGATTCCCGGACGTGGCGAGCCTCGCGGCCGCGGACGAGGACGAGGTGCTCGCGCTCTGGGCGGGGCTCGGCTACTACAGCCGCGCGCGCAACCTGCATCGGGCGGCGCGGCTCCTCGTCTCCGAGCACGGCGGCCACTTCCCCGAGACCCGCGCCGCGCTCGAGTCGCTGCCGGGCGTCGGACGGTCCACGGCCGCGGCGATCGCGGCCTTCGCTTTCGGCCGCCGGGAGGCGATTCTCGACGGCAACGTGAAGCGCGTGCTGGCGCGGCACTTCGCGCTTCCCGGTTTTCCCGGTGAGCCGCGTGTGGCACGCAGGCTCTGGACGCTCGCCGAATCGCTCGCCCCGGCGCGGGGCATCGAGCGCTACACGCAGGCGCTCATGGACCTCGGCGCGACCGTGTGCACGACGCGCGCTCCGGCCTGCGGGCGCTGCCCGGTGTCGCGAAGCTGCGAAGCGTTCCGCCGCGGCGCGCCCGAGGCATTCCCGGCGCCCCGGCCGCGCCGCGAGATCCCGCGCCGGCGCACCGTCATGCTCGTTCTCCTGCACGGCGGCGACGTGCTCCTCGAGAAGCGCCCCCCGACGGGCGTCTGGGGCGGGCTGTGGTGCTTTCCCGAGGCGCCCTCGGTCGCCGGCGCGAAGGCGATCGCGGCGCGGCTCGGCTGCAAGGTCGGGCGCACCGCGACGCTGCCGCCGGTCACGCACGGCTTCACGCATTTCACGCTGGAGATCGCGCCGCTTCTCGCCATGAGCGCGAAGCGTGATCCGCGCGCGGGCGAGCCGGGCACGATGTGGGTGCCGCTCGACGACGCCGGCGCGGGCGCGGTGCCCGCGGCGGTGCGCAAGATTCTCGCTCTCGTCGCGCGGCAGGGCGAGCGTGGCGGCAGCCGGCGCGCAAGGTCGAGGGCGCGCGAAGCGCGAGGGGCCGCCGGGAGCTGACTGACCGTGGAGCGCGGGCCGTGCGGCGCGGCGCGTTCCGGTGCACGCGGCGGCTCACCGCCCGGAGGCAAGCCCGCGCTGCTCGAGGAAGCGTTGCAGCACCTCGAGCCGCGAGATCGCGCCCTCGAGCTCGAGGAGCTTCTGCTTCGCCTTGAGGGGCACCGGCAGGATCTCGGACAGCCGGTAGCCCACCCACGACGCGCTCTCGAGATCGTAGGGCTCGGCGAACGTGCCCGCGGCCTGGTCGGCGATCACGAGCTGCACGATGCGCGCGCAGCTCGCGAACTCCGGCGGCACCGGCGCGTCCGCCTCGTCGTCGAGGACTTCCACGCGGGCGCGCACCAGCGCCTGTCGCGACACGGTCCGCGCGACGATCCGGAAGCGGCGGCCACCGCGGACCTTCAGCGCGAGCACGCCCGCGTCGGTCGTGTCGAAGTCGACGATCGTCGCCAGGGTGCCGACGTCTTCGGGCACCGCCGGCAGCCCCACCTCGGCCCCCTCGCGGATCAGGCAGACACCGAAGGGCCGCGCGTCCTTCATGCACTCGCGCGTCATGTCGACGTAGCGGGTCTCGAACACGCGCAACGGCAGCATGCCGCCGGGGAAGAGCACGGTCTTCAGCGGGAAGATCGGCAGGTCCTCGAGCGTCTCGGTGCTCAACGGCGGCCCCGCCGCGGCCTGCGGCGCATCGTCATTCGCCCCGTCCCCACCGCGGCACGAGCTCGTGGCGCACGCCGAGGTGGTCGAGCACGCGCGCGACCACGAAGTCGACGAGATCCTCGACGCGCTGCGGGCGCGTGTAGAAGCCCGGGTTCGCGGGCAGGACGACGGCGCCCGCGCGCGCGAGCCGCAGCATGTTCTCGAGGTGGATCGCGGAGAACGGCGTCTCGCGCGGCACGAGCACGAGCTTGCGGCGCTCCTTCAGCGCGACGTCCGCCGCGCGCTCGATCAGGTTGTCGGCGAGCCCCGCGGCGACGGCGGCGAGCGTGCCCATCGAGCACGGGCAGACGACCATCGCATCGCTCGGATTGGAGCCCGAAGCGATCGGCGCGTACCAGTCCTCGCGGCCGAAGACACGCAGGCGCTCGCCGGCGTCGCCGAAGCGCTCGCGCAGGAAGCGCTCGGCGTCCGGCGCACGTGCCGGCAGGGCGAGGTCGAGCTCCTGCTTCGCCACGATCTGCGCCGCCTGCGAATAGACGAGCGCGACCTCGACGCCGGCCGCGAGCAGGCATTCGGCGAGGCGCAGCCCGTAGCCGATGCCGGAGGCGCCGGTGAGGCCGAGCGTCACGCTCGCGACCGGCGCCGTCATGGCGCGAGCTGCCGGTGGCGGACGAGCACGGTCGCCGCCCCGCCGAAGCGCGCCGCGAGCTTCTCGGCGAAATAGACCGAGCGGTGCATGCCGCCGGTGCAGCCGAGGCCGACGGTCACGTAGGCGCGGTGGTCGCGCCGGAAGCAGGGCAGCCAGCGCTCGATGAAGTCGCCTATGTCGGCGAGCATCCTTTGCGCGTCGGCGTTCGCGTCCAGGAACCCGACCACCGCCGGATCGCGCCCGGTGAGCGGCCGCAGCCGCGGATCGTAGAAGGGGTTGGGCAGGCAGCGCACGTCGAAGACGAGGTCGGCGTCGAGCGGGATGCCCTGCTTGAAGCCGAAGGACTCGAAGAGGAGCGTCGTGCCGGCGGCGGGGATGCCGACGAACTCCTTCACCCAGGCGCGGAGCGCGTTCGGCGCGAGGTCGCTCGTGTCCACGTGGTGGCCGCGCTCGCCGATGTCGGCAAGGAGCTCCCGCTCGCGCAGGATCGATTCCTCGAGCGTGCGGCCGTCGCCGGCGAGCGGGTGCTTGCGCCGCGTCTCGGAGTAGCGCCGCACGAGCGTGTCGTTGCGCGCGTCGAGGAAGAGGACGCGCACGTCGTCGCCGCGCGAGCGCAGCGCGTCGAGCACCGGCGGCAGCTCGGCGAGCGCCGCCCCGCTGCGCGCATCCACCGTCACCGCCACGCGGTCGTAACCGGACTCGCGCAGGAACGCGAGGTTCGCGGCGAGCAGCGTTGCCGGCAGGTTGTCGACGACGTAGAACCCGGCGTCCTCGAGCACCGCGAGCGCGACGCTCTTGCCCGAGCCGGAGAGGCCGGTGATCACGACGAGCTGCATACGCGGCCGAGCATAGCGGATGGACATGGCAGCGGCAACGAACGCGCCCGCCGCTGAGCCGCCCGGGAGCATCCCGGCAAGAGAAAACAACGGCCGTCCTCGACCCGCCGCACGGGAGCCGTTCCCGCCGGACCGCAGAAACGGCGAGGGCGCGCGGTCTCCCGCGCGCCCTCCGTGCCGCTTCCTCAGCCCTTGAGGCAGCTCGACATGAACTTCTGCCGCTCGTCGCCCTTCAGGTTCTTCGCGCCGGCCTCCTTGTTGCAGTAGGTCATGCGCTCCTGCTGGGTCATGGGTTTCTCGCCCTTGAGGCAGGCGCTCATGAACGCCTGCCGCTCGTCGTTGCTGGCGAACTTCTTCGTCTTCGCCTCGGCGTTGCAGTCGGCCATGCGCTGCTGCTGGGCGGTGAGCTCCTTCTTCTCGGCGGGCATCTCGCCCTTGAGGCAGGCGCTCATGAACGCGTCGCGTTCGGCCTTCTCCTTGAACGTGCGCTTCTTCGCCTCGGCGTTGCAGTCGGCCATGCGCTTCTGCTGCTCGGTGAGCTCCTTCTTCTGGTCGGCGGCGTGGGCGGCGGTGAACGCGAACAACGCGGCGGCCAGCGTGACTGCAAGCTTTCTCATCGGTTCCTCCCCTGTCGGATAGTCCTGGCGCGGGGGCGCGGTGAGCCCCGCGGGCGAATTCTACGCGCGCCCGGCCGCGGCGCTGCCCGCTTCCGGCGCGCCGGCGTCGGCCTCGAGGGCCGCCTGCTGGCGGGCCAGGAATTCGGCGGTGCTGTCGGTGCCGCGGAGCCTGAGGATGTAATTGCGCACCGCGGCTTCGACCAGGACCGCGAGGTTGCGCCCGGCGGCGACCGGGATCACGACCTTGCTCACCGTGACGCCGAGGATGTCCTCGGAGAGCGCGGCGAGCGGCAGGCGCTCGGCGGGGGCGACCGCGGATCGCCACGGCCGCTCGAGGTGCACGATGAGCCGCAGGTTCATCTTCGGGCGGATCGCCGTCTCGCCGAAGATGGTGCGGATGTTGAGGAAGCCGAGCCCGCGCACTTCGAGGAAGTCCTTGAGCATCGGCGGGCAGCGGCCCTCCAGCGTCGCCGGGCCGAGCCGCGCGAGCTCGACCACGTCGTCGGCCACCAGACCGTGGCCGCGGCTGATCAGCTCCAGCCCGAGCTCGCTCTTGCCGACCCCCGACTCGCCGGTGATGAGCACGCCGACGCCGAGGACGTCCATGAAGACGCCGTGGAGCTCGGTCGACTCCGCGAGCGCCTTCGCGAGGTGCCGGCGCAGCACGTCGATCACGAGGCCGGCTGGCTCCGGCGTCGCGAATACCGCGATGCCGCGGCGCGCCGTCGAGGCGACGAGCTCGGGCGGCGCCACGACGCCGTCGGCGACCACGACCGCGGCGGGCGCGGCAGCGAACAGCTTCTCGATCAGCGCCGCGCGCTCGGCACGGGGCAGGCCCACGAAGTGCGCTTCCTCGAACCGGCCGACGACCTGGATGCGGTTCGGGTGGATGAGGTTCAGGTGCCCGACGAGGGCGGCCGCCTCCGGCGCGTCGCGCGTGAGGAGCGCGTCGCCACCGGTCGGCTCGTCGAGCCACGCGAGCCGCAGCCGCTCGCGGTGCTTCTCATACAGACGCGCGACGCTGGTCTGCGACATACGGCTGCCAGGCGGTGATGATCTCGTGCAGGCGCGCCGGGTCGGCTTCGGTCGCGAGCTTCTCCCGCAGGTCCCGGTCGCTGAACATCTGGGCGAGCTCGGAGAGGATCTGCAGGTGCTGCTCGGTGGCCTGTTCCGGGACGAGCAGGACGAACACGAGCGTCACCGGCTTGCCGTCGGGCGCGTCGAACGGCACCGGGGTGGCCAGGCGGCACAGCGCGCCCACGCACTCGCGCAGGCCCTTGATCCGCCCGTGGGGGATGGCCACGCCCTGGCCGAGCCCGGTCGAGCCGAGCCGCTCGCGCGCGAACAGGCTCTCGAACACCTGGCTGCGGGCGATCCCCTGGTTGTTCTCGAAGATGAGGCCCGCCTGCTCGAACATCCGTTTCTTGCTGCTCACTTCGAGCCCGAGCACGATGTTCGAGAGCGGCAGGAGCTTGGCGATCAGGTTCATGCGGGAAGCCGGGCGCTCCTGGGAGTGAGAGGGATTGGCGTCCGGCGCGGTGTGAAGAGGGGGCGGATTATAGCGCCGGGGCAGGCCGCCGAGAGGGAGAGCGGGCCACGGGCGCGCCGGGGCGTCGCGTCGGGGTCACAGCGACTTGCGCAGGTTCACCGGGGGAATGTGCAGCGATTCCCGGTACTTGGCGATCGTCCGCCGGGCCACGACGATCCCCTGCTGGCCGAGGAGCTGGGAGATCTTCGCGTCGGAGAGGGGTTTTCGCGCGTCCTCGGCGGCGACGAGCTGCTTGATGAGCGCCCGGATGGCGGTGGCCGAGCAGGCGCCGCCGGTCTCCGTCGCGACGTGGCTGCCGAAGAAGTACTTCAGCTCGAAGATGCCGCGCGGCGTCGCCATGAACTTCTGCGTCGTCACCCGCGACACGGTCGATTCGTGCAGGCCGAGGAGATCGGCGATCTCGCGCAGCACGAGCGGGCGCATGGCCACCTCGCCGTGCTCGAAGAAATGGCGCTGGCGGTCCACGATCGCCTGGGCGACCCGCTGGATGGTCTCGAAGCGCTGCTGGACGTTCTTGATCAGCCAGCGCGCCTCCTGGAGCTGCTGCGAGAGCTGGCCGCCCCGGTTTTGCTGCAGGATGTCGGCGTACATCCGGTTGATGCGCAGCTTCGGCATCGCGTCGGGGTTGAGCTGCGCCACCCAGACGTTCTTCACCTTCCTCACGATCACGTCCGGCACGACGTAGCGCGCCTCGACCGGGGCGAAGGCGGCCCCGGGGCGCGGGTTGAGGCTCTGGATGAGGCGCTGCGCGGCACGCAGGTGCTCGTCGTCGCAGCCGAGCGCCTTGCGCAGTCGCGCGAAGTCGCGCGCCGCGAGGAGCGGCAGATGCTCGCGCACGATCCGCAGCGCGAGCGAGCGGGCCGGCGTGGCGGGCGGAAGCGCCTCGAGCTGCACCTCGAGGCACTCGGCGGGGCTGCGCGCGCCGACGCCGGTCGGGTCGAGGTTCTGGAGATGCCTGAGCGCGACGGCGAGCTCCTCGGGCTCGACCGCGAGCTCGGCCGGCAGCATTTCGCGGATTTCGTCGAGCGACTGCGTGAGGTAGCCGTCCTCGTCGAGCGCCTCGACGAGCACCGTCACGAGCCCGCGGTCGCGCGCCGGCAGCGGCGTCAGCGACACCTGTTCGAGCAGGTGGTCGCGCAGCGTCGGCGCGTCCGCGGCGACCTGCGGGAAATCGCCTTCCTCGTCGTCGCGGGCGCCGCTCCCATAGCTCCCTTCGCCGAGCCAGTCCGACTCGTCGAAGCGGGTCTCCGGCTCGGGCCGCTCCGCGCCCGCGTCGGCCGCCGCGGGCGCCTCGGCGGGGCCCGGGGCCGCCTCGGCGCCCCGCGCGCCCGGCCCCGGGGCCTCTTCGGCGTCCTCGCGTTCGAGCAGGGGGTTGTCGGCGAGGAAGCGCTCGAGCTCCTGGTTCAGCTCGAGCGTCGAGAGCTGGAGAAGCCGGATGGACTGCTGCAGCTGCGGCGTCAGCGTGAGGTGCTGCGACAGCTTGATCTGCAGCGTCTGCTTCATGTGCGTGCCGCGGGCCGTGCCGCGGGTTCGTCACGCCTTCGCTCGGCGAGGGCCGGAGCGGCGCCGGGGCGCGAGCAGCCGCCTTCCCTGCGGGGAAGGTGCCGCCGGAGCCTGACGGGACAGCGCATGGCCGCGCTCAGAGACGGAAGTGCTCGCCCAAATAAACGCGTCTAACGCGCTCATTGTAAACGATATCCTCCGGCTTACCCGAGGCGAGCACCGCGCCTTCGTTAATTATGTACGCCCGGTCGGTGATGCCGAGGGTCTCGCGGACGTTGTGGTCGGTGATCAGCACGCCGATGCCGCGGTCCTTGAGGAACCGCACGATCTTCTGGATCTCGATGACCGCGATCGGGTCGACCCCCGCGAAGGGCTCGTCGAGCAGGATGAACTTCGGGCGCGTCGCGAGCGCCCGGGCGATCTCGACCCGGCGGCGCTCGCCCCCGGAGAGCGACAGCGCCGGCGCCGTGCGCAGGTGATCGACGTGCAGCTCGGCGAGGAGCTGCGCGAGCTCGCCCTCGATCGCGTCGGGCGCGACGCCGACGAGCTCCAGCACCGCGCGGACGTTCTCCTCGACGGTGAGCTTGCGGAAGACCGAGGCCTCCTGCGGGAGGTAGGACACGCCGAGGCGGGCGCGCCGGTAGATGGGCATTCGCGTGAGGTCGCGCCCGTCGAGGAAGATCCGCCCGCCGTCGGCCGGGACGAGACCGACGATCATGTAGAAGCAGGTGGTCTTGCCCGCGCCGTTCGGGCCGAGCAGGCCCACGACCTCCCCGCTCGCGACCTCGAGCGAGACGTCCTGCACCACCGTGCGCGTCTTGTAGCGCTTGCGCAGGCCGAGGGCGCGGAGCTGGCTCATGGGCGGCGGGCGCGACGGGCCCGCGGGCGCGGGGAGCTCCGATCCGGTCGCGGCATGGGTCAGGGCTGCCTCGGATACGGGGGCCATGGGGGCGGCTGCCGCCTTCGCTCGGCTCGTCCCTAGCGCGGCGATCCCGGGACTTCGGTCGGCCTCAGGTCGAGCGGTGCGGCCTTGGGCCGGGGTCCCGACTCGGCCTTCGGCTTGGGCTGCAGCACGGCGCGCACGCGCCCCTCGCGCCCTGGCGACGGCGTGAACTCCTTCGCGTTCTGCACCTGCACGAAGTCGGCCTTCTGGTCGTAGGAGATGTAGTTGCCGCGCACCTCGTCCTTGTCGCGGGAGAGGCGCGCGTTCACGAACAGCTCGACGAACTCCTTGCGCCCGTCGTACTCGATGCGCTCGGCCTCGCCGTCGATCCACTCGTCCGCCGTCCCCTCGCGCTTCTCGCGGAAGGTCGCCGGCTTGCCCTCGGCCACGGCGAGCGTGAAGCCGTCCGCGTCGCGGCGGATGGTGACGCGGTCGGCGCGCAGGATGCGCGTCCCCTGGGTCACCACGACGCGGCCCTCGAACACGCTCACCTTCTTCGCGTCGTCGGCGGTGAGCCGGTCGGATTCGACGTTCACCGGCTTTTCGCTGTCGGCGCGCTCGGCGAGGGCCGAGGCGGACCACATCGCCGCGGCGATCGCGAGCGCAAGGAGCGTGCGGGTCATTTCTTCGTCGTGTTCGGGTTCGGGGTTCTCTTCTTCGCCGTCCCCTGCCGCGCGGCCGCCGGCCGGGTCGTCACCGGCTTGGTTTCGGCCCGCTTCGCCGGAGCGGCCGTGGCCTCGGGGGGGCGCGGGGTGTTCGCGGGCGCGAAGCTTCCCTTCACCCGCGCGTGGAGCTCGAGCTCGCGCGTCTTGCCGCGGACTTCCATCCCGACGCCGGCGAGGCGCGAATCGCCTTCCGTGATGACGACGGGCTCGGGCGTGCGCGCGACCTCCTCCTTGGGGAAGATGTGGAGGTAGGTCGTCTCGACGCGGAGCTCGGGCCGGTCGGGGGTCGCGTCGCGCGTGACCACGACGTTGTCGTGGATGTGCACCTCGTCGCCGCCCTTGGAGACCGTCCCGCGGTCGCCGCGCATGCGCACCGGCGGCGCGCCCTCCGGATACTGCACCACACGCGGCTCGACGAGCTCCGTCGTCTCGTCGTCAGGGAAGTGGAGCATCCTCACCGCCGCGAGCGTGGAAGCGAGCTTGCCGTCCGGCCCCAGGCGCAGCACCGTGAATCGGTCCACGACCGCGTCGGGGTCGTGCCGCGCCTTCGCCGAGGCTTGCGGCTCGGAGAGCTCGACGACGCGCTCGAGCCACCACGTCGCGGCCGCGAGGAGCGCCACGAGCACGATCGGGAAGTAGGCGGAAGCGCGCGACTTCATGCGAGATACCGGGCGAGCGCGCCGGCGAGCGTCCCTTGCGCGCGCATCACGAGCTCGCACGTCTCGCGGGCCGCGCCGCGCCCGCCCGGCGCGGCCGTGACGTAGTGTGCCCGGGCGCGGATCTCGGGCGCCGCATCGGCGACGGCGGCGGCGAACCCGCAGCGCGCGAGCACCGGCAGGTCGATGAGGTCGTCGCCGAGGAAACCGCACGCCTCCGGCGCGAGCGCGAGGCGCGCGGTCAGCTCGTCGAACGCGGCGAGCTTGTCCTCGATGCCCTGGTAGAGGAGGTCGACGCCGAGATCCGCGGCCCGCCTCGCGAGCGCCGCGGAACGTCGTCCCGAGACGATGGCGAGGCGCACGCCCGTCCCCGCGAGCATCTTCATCCCTTGGCCGTCGCGGATGTTGAACGCCTTGAGCTCCTCGCCGCTCGCCGAGTAGTAGAGCGTGCCGTCGGTCAGCACGCCGTCGACATCGAAGATCATGAGCCGCACCCGGCCGGCGCGCGCAAGCGTCTCCGCGCTCGCCACCCCTCGTCCTCCGCGCTATGCGCGGGCGCGGCCGCTCGCGCGGCGCCCCCGCGTGCTCCCCGCGACCGCGAGAGGCGCTGCCTGCGGCGTCGGTTCCGCCATCGGGCCTAGATCACCTTCGCGCGGAAGAGGTCGTGCATGTTGAGCGCGCCGACGAGCCGGCCGCCGGCCTCCACCACGAGGAGCTGGTTGACCTTGTGGCGCTCCATGAGCTGCACCGCCTCGACCGCGAGCTTCTCCGGGGCGATCGTGCGCGGATGGCGCGTCATGTGCTCGGCGATGCGCGCGGCGCGGAAGTCCGGCACTTTCTCGAGCGTGCGGCGCAGGTCGCCGTCGGTGAACACGCCCACCACGCGCCCTGCGTCGTCGACGACCGCGGTCATCCCCATGCGGCCGCGGGACATCTCGATCACCGCCGCGGAGAAGAGCGCCGACTCGTGCACCGACGGAACGTCGGTGCCGGTGCGCATCACGTCCCGGACGTGGGTGAGCAGCCTGCGGCCGAGCGAGCCGCCGGGGTGCGAGCGCGCGAAGTCCGCGGGCCCGAAGCCGCGTGCGTCGAGGAGGGCGATGGCGAGCGCGTCGCCCATCGCGAGCGCGGCGGTCGTGCTCGCGGTCGGGGCCAGGTTGAGCGGGCAGGCTTCCTTCGCGACGCGCGTGTCGAGGACGACGTCGGCCTCGCGGGCGAGCGTGGAGTCCGGATTTCCGGTCATCGCGATGAGCTTCGCGCCCTCGCGCTTCACTAGCGGGATGATCACGAGCAGCTCGTCGGATTCGCCCGAGTAGGAGAGCGCGAGCAGCACGTCGTCGCGGGTGATCATGCCGAGGTCGCCGTGGCTCGCCTCCGCCGGGTGCATGAAGAACGAGGGGGTCCCGGTGCTCGCCATCGTCGAGGCGATCTTGCGGGCGACGTGGCCCGACTTGCCGATGCCGCTCACCACCACGCGGCCCGGCGTCGCGAGGATGAGGCGCACCGCTTCGAGGAAGCGGGCATCGAGCCGTTCGACGAGCGCCGCCACCGCCGCCGCCTCGGTCTCGAGCACCTCGCGCGCGAGCGCCAGCGCGCCGTCGTCCCGAGCGTCTTGGTGTGCGGCCGAGACTCCCTTTATCATAGGGCCAGTATAACAAAGGGGTGCTCGTCGCCCCTCTGGCGCGCCGGGTCGGCGGCGGGTCCCGCTCGCGGCCGCGGGCTTTCCCAACGGACGCAGCGAAGGTCGCAGGCGCAACGTCGATGAGCGGCACGCTCGAATTCGTCCTGATGCTGCTCGCGGCGGCGGTCTTCGTCGTCGTGGCCTTCCGCAGCGTCGGCCTGCCGCCGCTCATCGGCTACCTCATCGTCGGCGTCGCCGTGGGGCCGAACGCGCTCGCGCTCGCGCCCGACGTCGCCGGCACGCGGCACCTCGCCGAGTTCGGCGTCGTGTTCCTGATGTTCTCCATCGGTCTCGAGTTCAGCCTCGCGCGCCTCTTCCAGGTGCGGCGGCTCGTGTTCGGGCTGGGCGGCCTGCAGGTGCTCGCGGTCACGCTGCTCGTCGGCGCGGGCGCGATGGCGCTCGGCATCGGCTGGCAGGGCGCGCTCGCGCTGGGCGGCGCCCTCGCCATGTCCTCGACGGCCATCGCGAGCCGCATGCTCGCCGAGCGGGTCGAGCTCGAGACCGCGCACGGCCGCGAGACCGTGGCCGTGCTCCTCTTCCAGGACCTCGCCGTCGTGCCGTTCCTGATCGTCGTGCCCGCGCTCGCGGGCCGGGCCGAGAACCTGGGGGGGCTCCTCGCCCTCGCCTTCGTCAAGGCGGCCGCGGCGCTCGCGCTGATCCTCTTCATCGGCCAGCGGCTCATGCGCAGCTGGTTCCATGTGATCGCGCGCCGGCGCTCGCACGAGCTCTTCATCCTGAACGTGCTGCTCATCACGCTCGGGCTCGCCTGGGTGACGGAGCTCGCCGGGCTCTCGCTCGCGCTCGGGGCGTTCCTCGCCGGGATGCTCATTGCGGAGACCGAGTACCGGCACCAGGTCGAGGAGGACATCCGGCCGTTCCGGGACGTCCTGCTCGGCCTCTTCTTCGTCGCGGTCGGGATGTATCTCGACCTCGCCGTCGTGTGGCGCCACCTCGGCGCCGTCCTGCTCGCCTTCGTGGCGCCGATGGCCATCAAGCTGGCCGTCGTGTTCGCCCTCTCGCGCGTCTTCGGCAGCTCGGCCGGGACCGCGCTGCGCTCGGCGCTCGCGCTCGCCGGGGCGGGCGAGTTCGGGCTGGTGCTGGTGATCCAGGCCGCGGGCGGCGGGCTCCTTTCGGACGAGGCGGCGCAGATCGTGGTCGCGGGGATCCTCCTCTCCATGCTCGCCTCCCCGCTCCTTATCCAGAAGAGCGACCGGATCGTGCTGAAGCTCGTGTCGAGCGAGTGGATGATGCGCGCGGTGCAGCTGCACCAGGCCGCGGTGCAGACGCTCGCGAGCGAGCGCCACGTCGTCATCGCGGGCTACGGCCGTACCGGGCAGAGCCTCGCGCGCTTCCTCGAGCGCGAGAACATCGGCTACGTCGCGCTCGACCTCGACCCCGAGCGGGTGCGCGAGGCCGCCGCCGCCGGCGACACGGTCGTGTTCGGCGACGCGGCGCGGCGCGAGATGCTCGTCGCGGCGGGCGTCCGCCGTGCGAGCGCGCTCGTCGTCACCTACATCGACACGGCCTCGGCGCTGAAGGTCCTGCACCACGCGCACGAGGTGAATCCCGGCCTGCCGGTCATCGTGCGCACGCGCGACGATTCCGACCTCGAGCGCCTCACGCGCGCCGGGGCGACGGAGGTGGTGCCGGAGACCTTCGAGTCGAGCCTCATGCTCGCGTCGCACGCGCTGGTGCTCCTCGGCGTGCCGATCCGGCGGGTGCTCGCGGAGATCCGCAGCGCGCGCGAGCAACGCTATTCGCTGCTGCGCGGCTTCTTCCCGGGAGCGAGCGACGAGCCGGACGACTTCGACGAGGACACCCAGCTGCGCCTGCACTCCGTCCCGCTCGAAGGGCGTTCCTACGCCGTCGGGCGCACCTTGGGCGATCTCGCGCTCGATGCGCTGGGCGCCGAGGTGACGCTCGTCCGCCGCCGGAGCATCCGGGCCACCGATCCCGGTCCCGAGACGCGGCTCGAGGCGGGCGACGTGGTCGTCCTGCGGGGCACCCCCGATGCGCTCGCCGCAGCGGAGCTGCGGCTCCTGCAAGGATGAGCCGGGCTCACTGCGAGCGGCAGACGACGTAGACGGAGCTCCCGTCCTCCTGATAGGCGGCCACCGGCAGGGCCGTCGCGAGCGGCTGCGGCGTCACCGTCTGCCGGAGGCCGCGCACCCTGCCCGTCGCGGGGCGCGTGTCGTCGAGCTGGCCGTCCACCGCCGCGGCGATCTTCCCGGGAAGGTTCGCCTGGCAGAGCGTGGGTCCGGCGAGGCCCGCGCCGTTCATCTGGATGCCGATCACGCCGGCGAACGCGTTCTGGGGCTGCGACGCCATGCTGGCGAGCCCCGCCGGCCGGGGGACGAAGCCGGCGAGGCGCAGGTGCCACCAGTAGTTCAGCGTTTCGCCGGCCGTAGCGTCGATCGGGAAGGTGCCGATGGCCGACGCGGCCGGGGGCGTGTCGTCGTAACCGCCGGCGATGAACCCGTCGCCATTGCCGTCGCGCGCGGCCCCGGCGGCCCACCGGGCCGCGGCGTGCGAGTCATCGCCGGGCAGAGCGGCGTATCGGTCCTGGTATGCGTAATACGCGGCCGCGAGGCTGTTGAAGTCCGCGACCACGGCCTTGATCCGGCCCTGGGTGATGAGTTCCTGGGCCGCGAGGATCCCCGAGAGGACCAGCGCGACCACGACCAGCGTCACCGCGATCTCGATGAGTGCGAGACCCCGCTCGCGGCGGAGCCCGGGAAGGAGCTTCGGCAACTTCATCTTGTTTTCGGGCGGCGCGGCGCCCGCGCGGGCTTTTTCCCGGCCCGCCATCCCCTGGCTCCAGCAAGAACGACGCCCGGGCCATGCGTCCCGGGTCCGCGCCGTCGCGGCTTCGTGACGGAATCACGGCGCAGGATCGACGGCGGCGGCCCAAGGTGCAGAGCGCTCGCTCGGCCCGCACCCGGTACGCGCTCGCGGGGGGGGGCGTCAGATCGCCTTGCAGAGCACGTACTGCTTCGCGCCGGTCTCCTGGAACGACGACGCCGCAGCGGCCTGGGTGGAGTTCGTCGCGACGTCGGCGCTCGAGACCTGTTCCATCGCGCGCATCGTGCCGGACTGCGACTTCTGGTCGTCGAGCTGGGTGTCGACCGCGGCGGCGATCTTGTCGGGGATCCCCGAAGAGCACACGATCAGCCCGGGGAGGCCGAGCCCGCCCGTCTGCACGCCGATCAGCCCGCCCACCGCGTTGTTGGGCTGCGTGGTGGCGCCGTTGCCCGAAGTCGGGCCCGCGACGAATCCGGCGAGGCGCATGTGCCACCAGAAGTTCAGGGCCTCGTGCGCTTCGTCCTTCGACGGGTCGAGCGTGAGCGGGCTCACGACCGGCATGTTGTAGGTGCCGCCGATCCGGCCGTTCCCGGTGCCGCCCTTGGCGCCGAAGGCGTTCCAGCGGCTCCCGCCGTTCGGATCGTCGCCGGCGACCGCCTTGTAGCGGTCCTGGTAGGCGAAGTAGGCCGCGGTGATGCCGTTGAAATCGTTGACCGCGTTCTTGATCCGCGCTTGGGTGATCATTTCCTGCCCCTTCAGGATCCCGCCGAGGAGCAGGCCGATGATCACGAGCACGATGGCGATCTCGACCAGGGTGAAGCCCCGCTCACGGCGGGGACCTACCGGAAGGACTCTCATCGCCGTGCCTCCTTTCCCGCTCCCGGCTCTCGCGGCCGGTTCGCTGTCTCGCCCGGAGAAAAAAAGCCCGCCTTCCGGCGGGCTTACCGCACCCCGACTGGGAAGTGCGTCAGATGCTCTTGCAGAGGACGTACTGGTTTGCCCCCGTTTCCTCGAAGTTCGACGGTGTGGTGCTGGTCGGGGTCACGGAGATCGATCCCGACTGCAACATCGCGCGCATGGAGCCGGTGCCCGGTTTTTGGTCGTCGAGTTGCGTGTCCACCGCGCTCGCGATCTTGTCGGGGATGTTCGCCGAGCAGACCACGAGGCTCGTCAGCCCGAGACCCCCGGTTTGAACCCCCGTCAGCCCGCCGACGGCATTGGTCGGCTGGGTGGCAGCGCCAGGCCCCGACGTCGGTCCGGGGATGAAGCCCGCGAGGCGCATGTGCCACCAGAAGTTCACCGCCTCTTGGCCCTCGCTGGCGCTCGTGATGTTGATCGTGGAAGGATCCGATGGCGGCGACTGATCGTACGCGCCACCCACGATGCCGTTTCCGGACCCCTTCTTGGCGCCGAAGGACGTCCAGCGCGTGTCGGCGTTGACGTCATCCCCGGCCACCGCCTTGTAGCGGTCCTGGTAGGAGAAGTAAGCGGAGGTGACGCCGTTGAAGTCGTTCACCATGTTCTTGATCCGGGCCTGCGTGATCATCTCCTGGCCCTTGAGGATCCCGCCGAGGAGCAGGCCGATGATCACGAGCACGATCGCGATCTCGACGAGCGTGAAACCGGTCTGGCGGGGGTAAACCGCTTTGATGCGCATTGGTGACTCCTTACTGGTCCCTTGGTATTCGGGTGCTATCGACGTCCGAGCAAGTTCGGTGCCAGCCGGAAAGGGCCTCCCGTGAAAGAAATCACGCCCTTGCGGGCGTGATTTCGTCGAGAAACGGACGATTGCGACGGAATGCCGACAAACCGTCAGGGTTTGCCCTTCTTCTGGGCCGCGGCCCGCGCTTCGAGATCCTTGAGCCGCGCCTCGAGCATTGCCATCTCGCGGGCATCCCGAATTTGCCCGCTCGCGAGCAGGCCCCCAAGGAGAATTTTGGCAGCCTCGAGCTCGTCCATGTCCTCGAGGATGAAAAACTCCATGGTCTTCACCCACAGGGGCGCGTCGGGCGTCGTCGTGTGCTTTTGCAGCGCTACGGCGTACTCGCGCGCGAGCGGGAGATCCTTCAGCTGGTGCTTCGCGACGTAGGCCGCGTGGGCGAGCCAAGGCCAGCGCCGGTTCGGGTCTTCGAGGTAGCGGCGGTAGACGAAGTCGAGCATCCGTCGCTGCTTCTCGGGATTCGGCACTTCGGCGTAGATCCGGGCCGCCGAGAGCAACGGATACTGGCCGGCAGGATCGAGATCCACGATGCGGTCGAGCCAGGCGACGACGCGTTCGTAGTCGAGGTCGCGATAAGGTACGCGCGACCCGGCCTGATAGTCGAAGCTCTGCAGGTAGAGCATCATCAGCTTGGCCGTGGGGATCGGCTCCCCGAGGCTCGCGAGGCGAAGGAACGCCTGCGGCGGCGGCGCGGGCAGGTCCTGCGCCGACGCCGACGGCGCGGGCCGCAGGAGCGAGGCGGCGATCTGCCCGGCGAGCGCGAGCGCGAGCAAAGCGAGGACCCAAGCCGGGACGTCCTTCACCGGCCGCTCGTCCCGCGCGAACTTGCTCCTGAAGGCCATATCGGGCGGCGGTCGTGGTCAGTCAGCGGGGGCGAGGATGGATCGGCGCGTTGCCCGCACGCGTGCGCGCTTCAGAAGTTCTGGCGGTAGAAGTCGAAGAGCGCCGCGGCGACGATCAGCAGCACGTACACGCCGGCCTGGGCCGCGATGCCGGCGAGGTTCGCCCAGTCCGGCGGCGCCACCACGAGCCAGGCCGTCTGCGTCCACTGGTCGAGCGCCGGGACGAGGCGCGCGATCCCGCTCACCGTCCAGTCGGCCACGCGGTCGGTCCAGCGCGCGGAGCCTTCGCCCGCGGCGGCGATGACGAGGGCGGCACTGATGGAGCGGGCGAGCAGGTAGAACCCGGCTGCCGCCGCGAGCGCCGCGACGACGCTCGTGAGGGTGAGGACGCAGAAGAGGCCGACCGCGACCATGAGCACGAGCTCGAGGCCGAGCGAAAATGCCCATGGCATGACGCGTGCGGCCGGCGCGAAGAGGGCCAAGGGCGCCGCGAAGGCCACCGCGAGGACGAGCGCCGCGGTCGAGAAGCCGACGAACTTGCCGAGAAGGTAGCTCGCCCGGGGGACGGGGCGGGCGAGGACGATCTCGAGCACCTTGTCGTTGAACTCGCGGACCATGCTCGTCACCACGAAGGCGACGACAAGGAACGCGGCCGCCAGCCGCAGCATGGCCGCGACCACGGCGGCCCCGACCTCCCGCGACTCGGTGATCGTCACCTGGTGCAGGAACGCCGCGACCCCGAGCGCCGCGCCGATGACCGCGAGCGCGAGCCACGCGAGGCGGTTGCGCAGCGCCTCGAGGAGCGTGTAGCGGGCGATGGTCCTCGCGAAGCGGGCGGTTTTCACCTCGCGAAGAATGGCACGGAACCTGCCCCCTCGCCAAGGACGGCGGTTCCGCGGGAGAATGCCGCCCCGGGAGCGGGCATACACGGTGCGGACGACCCTTTCCGAGGCATCCCGGCAGTTCACGGCACGGCATTGGCGCCTGCTCCTCGTCGCCATGCTCGTGCTCCTCTATTTCGCCGCGATGCGCGGCGTCCAGGACTTCTGGGCCCGCGGGCTCATGCTCGCGCACTTCGGCCTCTTCATGCTCTGGCAGCCCTTCATGCAGGGGCAGCGCAGGCTCACGCTCGCCGAGACGCTCGGCGTCGCGGTCGTCGGCGGCGCGGTGCTCTTCTACCTCAACTGGTGGATGCTCGGGCTCTGGGCGTCCGTGCTGGCCGGGCTCGTGGGCGGCAAGGTCTTCCTCTTCCAGGCGCGGTGGCTGCGCGTCTTCTACCTGCTGGTGCTCTTCTACCTCGTCTCGCTCCTGTTGCTCTGGATCGTCCCCAACGGCTTCGCCCTCGGCCGCCTCGAGCCCGAGATCGTCGCACTCGTGCAGATCGGCCTGCCGGCGCTGTTCATGGTGATGCTCGTGCTGCCCGTCGAGTCCGACATCGCCGAGCCGCAGATCGTCGACTTTTTCTACTCGACGCTCATCTTCCTGCTGCTCGTCGTGCTGGTGCTCGGCGCGTTCGCCTTCATGACGCTGGGGGGCGCGAGCTACGGGTTCGCGCTCACCTACAGCCTGCTCACGATCGCGGGCGTGCTGCTCTTCCTGAGCCTCGCCTGGAACCCGCGCGCCGGGTTCTCGGGACTGTCGATGTTCTTCTCCCGCTACCTCCTTTCGATCGGCCTGCCGTTCGAGCAGTGGCTGCACTTCCTCGCCGACCTCTCGCGGGCGGAGTCGCGGCCCGACGAGTTCCTCAGGCTCGCCTGCGAGGGTCTCGGTCGTCTTCCCTGGGTGACGGGCGGCGAGTGGAAGACCGCAGCGGACGGCGGCTCTTTCGGGGTGACCTCGCGGCACAGCGTCGAGTTCGCGAGCCCCGAGCTGCGCGTGCGGCTCTACAGCCGGCACCGCCCGAGCCCGTCGCTCGTCTGGCACTTCAACCTGCTCGGCCAGCTGCTCGGCCAGTTCTACATCGCCAAGCAGCGCGAGATGAAGCTGCAGCAGCAGACCTACGTGCAGGCGCTCTACGAGACGGGCGCCCGCATGACGCACGACGTCAAGAACCTGCTCCAGTCGCTGAACATCCTCTGCTCCGCCGCGGCGCAGGACTCCGGCGACTCGCCGGCGCTCCAGGCCCTGATCCGGCGGCATCTGCCGACCGTCACGCAGCGCCTGCAGCAGACGCTCGACAAGCTGCAGCGTCCGCAGGTCGAGAGCGGGCGCTTCGTTCAGGCGACCGTGTGGTGGGAGGCGCTGCAGAAGATCTACCAGCCGCGCGGCGTCGAGTTCCTCGCCGGTACGATCGAGCCCGAGATCCTGCTGCCGAAGGAGCTATTCGACAGCGCCGCGGAGAACCTGCTGCAGAACGCGCTCGACAAGCGCAAGCTCGACCCGGGTCTCAAGGTGACCGCGGCGTTCGCGGCGCGGGACACCGTCGTGCTCGAGGTCTGCGACAGCGGGCGGCCCGTGTCGGGCGAGGTCCTCCACGGGCTGCTGCGCGGCCCGGTCCCCTCGGAGACCGGCTACGGCATCGGCCTCTACCAGGTCGCCCGGCAGGCGGAGATGTCCGGCTTCAGCCTGCGGCTCGCGGCGAACGAGGCCGGGCGCGTCTGCTTCGAACTCTCCGGGACGGTGCGGCGTCCGGAGCGCGCCGCGGAGGCGGCAGCCGCGCGCGCCTGAGCGCGCGTCCGCCCTTCAGCCGCTCGCGGCTGCGCGCGGCGCCTCGTCCGACTTGAGGCCCCGCATCCGGTAGATCACGGTGTCACCCTTGCCCTTGAGGTAGACCGTGTGGGGCGGGTCGAAGTCGAACTTCGCGCGCAGGCGCCGATAGGTCGTCGCGTCCACCTGGATCATCCCCGGGACCGCCTCCGAGGTGATGCGGCTCGCGAGGTTGACCGTGTCGCCCCAGAGGTCGTAGATGAACTTCTTCTTGCCGACGACGCCGGCCACCACCGGGCCGGTGCCGATGCCCATGCGGATCTGGAGCCGGTGCTCGTTCACCCCGAGGTCGTGCTCGAGCATGTCGCGCATCTCGAGCGCCATCAGGGCGATCTTCTCCGAGTAGTTGGTGCTGTCGTCGGTGTCGAGCCCCCCGGCGACCATGTAGGCGTCGCCGATCGTCTTGATCTTCTCCAGCCCGTGCTTCTCCGCGAGCGCGTCGAAGGACGAGAACACCTTGTTCAGCATCGAGAAGATCTGGTTGGGGGACATCCCTTCCGCGATCGTCGTGAAGTTCACGATGTCGGCGAACATCACCGTCACGTCGGCGAAGCCGTCGGCGATCGTGCCCTCATCCTGCTTCAGCCGCTCGGCGACCGGGCCGGGCAGGATGTTGAGCAGCAGCCGCTCGGAGCGCTCCTGCTCCGCCTGCAGCGCACGGTGCGTCTCCTCGAGGTGCGCCTGCGACTTGTCGCGCTCGGCCGTGGAGAAGCGGAGCAGGAAGTAGACGATGCTCGACATGCCGATGAAATTGAGCGCGAAGAAGACCACGCTGGCGCGCTCGGGAATGGCCGGCACCGTCACGACGCCCGCGAGCTGGTAGTCGATCGCCGCGGAGGCGGCGATCAGCACCACGTAGGCGACGAACCACGGGATCGACTCCCGGGGGCTGTAGAGGAGAATCGCGCCGATCGGGGCGAGCAGCCCCCACAGGACGACCCCGCTCGCGGTGATGAAGTTGCCGAGCTTCCACTGCAGCACGAACGGGAAGAACAGGAACAGGACCAGCTGCGCGGCCCGGAAGAAGTTGAAGTTGAGGGTGACGAGGTACGTGATCAGCGTCGCGAGCGACACGAGCTGGTACCCGAACGGGAGCGACGCCGACACGTCGAGCCCCATCATCCAGTAGAGCGCGAGCCAGAGCACCGGCGTCGCGGTCATCAGCCCCATCGCGAACATGAGGAGCTGCTTCTTGAGCTTCACGTCCTCGGAATCCGACGGCTCCACGCCGGCGGTGCGCAGGCGCTGGAGGAGCGTGGTGGCGTAGCTCATGCGGTCGGGCTGCAAAGGGGTGCTCCGCCGGCCGAGTCGGGGCGGGATGCTCTCGGCGATTGTATGCGCGAGCGCGGGCGGAGGCCACCGCACGACGCCGAAATGAGGAAAATGCCCGCGCCGGGCCCCGGCGTCAGATCGCTCCCGCCGAGATCAGGCGGTTGAAGAGGATCGAGACAGGCAGCCAAACCACGACGTCGTCATAGAGGTCGGAGACGGTCGGGGTCGAGCTCGCGGGGCGGGACACGAGCATGAAGTCGCCGTCGCAGTTCTCGCGCTCGTCGGCGTTCGGCAGCGTCGAGCCACATGCCGAGCCGAGATCGAACGCGTCCCGGGCGTTCTTGCCCCACGAGTAGACCGCGGCCGCCGCCTGGAACTTGACGGACGAGCAGTCCTGGTGCGGGGGCGCGCCGGTCACGTTGGCGGCGCTGTCGCAGATCAGCACGAGCTTCGCGGTCTCGATCGTCGCTCCCGCCAAGGGGTCGGCGAGCATGCGCGCCTTGAGGCCGTTCGTCTTCGTGAACGCCTGGCTGTTGGCATCGGAAACGGCGTAGCGCACCCGGTTCTTCTGGTCGGAACCCACGCCCCACGCGTCGATGAGGAAGCCGGCATCGTCCACAGGGGAGATGCCCAAGTCCATCGCCGGAAGATAGCCGTCCCAGACGGCGCACAGACCATTGCTGGCGTTCCCACCGGCCGCCGTGTCGAACGCCTCGCGGCCGTTGCTCGTCGCGGTCGCCGGGCAAGGGAGGCGGCCGTTCTGAATGGCAAACCCGAGAAGCGCCTCGCGGGCCCGCTCCAGCCGGCGGTTCGTCTCCTCATAGGCGCGGACTTCCTGGCTCGCGCTGAGCGTGAGCAGCAATCCCCCGAGCAGCAGCGCGACGATGGCCACGACGACTGACAGCTCGACCAGCGTGAAGCCGGCGCTTTGGCGCACGCCGCCGGTCAGTCGCAGGGCCACGGCTTGCACTCCATGCCCGGGCCGGGAGAGAGCCACACGACGCGGTCGTTGAAGCCCGGCGAGCGGTAGCCCTCCTTGAGCGTCACGGGAAGGGTCGTGACGCCGTCGTTGTTCTGGGCCTCGAAATAGTTCTGCAGATAGTTCGCCGGACCCAGCGCCTCCGGGCAGGCGGTCGGGTTGGGGTCCCATGCGGGCCGTTTCTGGATCGAACACTCGGCCGAGGGCGGGCTTTCCCGCAGCACCGGGCGGCCGGCGAGGATCAGAGCCGCGGCCGCGCTCACAGCGGGCCCGGCGCGTCTCTCGACGGTCAAACAGCTCCCGGGGCTGGACGTCGAACACGAGCCTGCCGCCCCGGGCGCCATGGTCGGAGGGATGGCGTACAGGATCTGCTGATACCACTGGTTGAGA
Organism: Burkholderiales bacterium; assembly: GCA_026417035.1. Classification (GTDB taxonomy): domain Bacteria; phylum Pseudomonadota; class Gammaproteobacteria; order Burkholderiales; family SG8-39; genus JAOAEA01. Next base: position 7,179 of record JAOAEA010000005.1, on the reverse strand, counting down.
ACGAGCCAGTCGTACTTGAAACCCGACAAAGCGGTTTTCTGCGGCAAGGCGAGGCTGAAGCTCACGGGATTGGTCGAGTTGATGGTGAAGTTCGCCTGAATGACCGCCGAGCCGTCCGCCTGCACGGCTCCCGTGAGGCTTTGGGAGACAACCACCGACATGGAGGGGCTCGCGCTCGTCACCGGAGGCATCGGCTCGACCAAGCCGAACCCGACGTCCTCGACTTCGACGTTCACCGAGACGTTGACCGGGCCGGGGCCGGGCGCCGGGATGGAGCAAGTCAGGTTCGCGCGCGGATCAGCGGTGGAGCAGGTACCCACCGTCAAGGCGCCGTTCTTGATGTCGTAGCTCAACGCTCTCCACCGCAGATCGAGCGTGCCAGCGCCGAGCGCAAGGGGGAGCCTTCCTTGCAGCAACGGCGGCGTCGCGTGCGCATCCACCGACGGGTCGGTGGGGACGAAAGGCGCCGCGTAGGGAAGCGCGCCCCAGTCCGCCAGATACTGCTGGAGGCGGGGGAGGATCAGCGTGCGCAGGCGCGCCGCCACGACGTTCTCCGTCGCCGCCATCAGCTCCTCTTGCGTGATCGTCACGAGCTGGTCGTTGAAATGGTCGGTCGCGGCCCCGCTCGTGAACTGGTCGGTGATGTTGGCGAGCAAGGCGTTCGGATCCAGCGTGTAGCCTTCAAGGTAGTTGACGATCTTGTCCCTTTCGGCCGCCGTGCTCCGATCCTGGGGCGAGTTGTCCGACTTTCTCACCGGCGCACCGGGCGCGAAGATCACCGCGACGACCTCCTCGCTGCGCGCTGGACCGACGATCCGGATCTGGCCCCGCGTGTCGCTGTTGATCACCGAAGTGGCGGTGTCGCGAAACCGCGGGGAAATCGCGTACCAGAGCAGCTCGCCACTGCCATCCCGCAGCTCGGGCAGCCCCAAGGTTTTCCACGGCAGCCGGCCGACGCGCGTTGCCGCCGTCCCGCAGGAACCCAGTGCCGTCCCCCAGTTCTGCACCGGGTTACTGGCCAACGGCTGCGCGGGGCAGGGCAGGCTCCCGGGGCGGTTCATGGCCTGCGACTGCCCGCCATCGAGCGCCGCATAGGCGAGCAACGCCTGTTTCGCCTGCAGCAACGCCCGGTTCGTGACCGCGGCGCGGTCGACCTGCGCCGAGGCTGCATTCAGCTTCTGGACCATGAGGAATACGGCACCCGTCACGATCAGGGCGAGCAGCGCAAGGAGCGCCATGCCACCCTGGCGGGTGCTCGATGCCGGCAGCCGGCGTCTCACGGCGATCGGCCCGGCGAAGGTCATTCCTTGTCCGCCGCGGCGCCCTGCGCCCGCTTCACCCGGATCGCCCCCGGCTCGACGACGTCGCGGAGCTCGCCGCGGGTGCGGTCGAGCGTCTGGCCGGCGCGCACGGCGGCGTTGGTTTCCGGGTCGCGATACGCGCCCGGGCGCGTCACGGAGCCGGCGTCGGGCCCGTGCTGCGGGACGCCGTTCACCCACGCCGTCGACTTGCCGCCTTCGCGGATCACCACGCCGTTGACGGTGACGGTGCTCTCGACGACCGTCTCCGCCTCCGCAGCGTTGGCGGCGCGCCGCTTGTCGAGCTCGACCCGCTGCTGCGGCGTGAGGAAAAGCCGGCCGAGCTCCGCGGCGACGACGGCCCGGGGGAGCCCGGACGCGGTGGCCGACAGGGCCGCGGCCGTGAAGGCCGTCAGGATCGTCTTCTGCAGCCTGCGTCGTGACACGGCGCGGTTCATGGCTTGTTCCTCGCGGCGGCTTCGGTGCGGCGCTGGTCCCGGATCGTCACCAGGTCGAGGCTGCAGTCGGCGCGCAACCGCGGCGATAGGCCGCGGTCGACCGCAGCGCGGTCGATGCGCTGGATCGAGCACGAGCGCACGAGCACGTGCGAGCGCAGCGCCCGGGAGAGGTCGCCCAGGAAGACGAAGAGGTCGCCCTCGTGCAGGAGCGGCAGCTCGAGCCGCATGCGGCTCGCGCGGAACTCCACGTCGGGCGTGCCCTTCACCCCGGGTAGGTCGAGGGCCCGCTGCGGCTCGATGCTGTACTTCACCTCGAAGAGCTTGCGCTCCGTCTTGATCTGGGCGATCGCGTCGACCCAGTCGAGACGCTGCTCTTCGCCGACGATACCGCGCTCCACGAGCTGGTTGTACGCGGCGAGCTTTTCGCGGATCTCGCGCTCCTCCTCGGTCGCGCGCGCGAACTTCTCCTGCATCGCAACGCGCTCGGCGCGCAAGGCCTTTTCCGCGGCGGCCGTCCGCGCGAGCCATTGCTGGCTGAAGTAGAGCGCCGCCGCGCCCGCGGCCGCGAGCCCGAGCGCGATCGCGATCGGGCCGAGGAGCTGCTTGCCGGTTCCCTGCTCGAGCTTCACGGTGCGAGCCTCCGCACGACGGTGACCGTGAACGTGGGGACGTCGCTCCTTTCGGCGCCGATGTCCCCGGAGAGGCTCGTCTGGGAGCCGACGTCGAAAGGCAGCCTGGCCGCCACGACCTCCAGTCCCGGGCGCCGCTTGAGGTTGGCGATGAACTCGTTCACGAGGTTGGTGATGTTGCGGTAGTCCGAGGCACGGGCAGCGAGCACGCGCCCGTTCACGGTGGCGACCTCGTAGGGGCCGCTGCGCGGCGGCGCGCCCTGAGGCGTCGCGAGGCCGGGCGGCGGCGTGTCCGAGCGCTCCCAGCGGATGCTGTCGAGCTCGATGCGCGGCGACAGCTGCAGGGCTTCGCTCAGCTCGGCGAGCAGCGCCTCGGGCGCGACCGTCCGCCTGGTGAGCTCCCCGTACTGCGTCATCGCGACGCGCAGGCTCTCGGTCGTGGTCGGCATCGCGGGGAAGCGCGCCGTGATGCGGCCGTACTGCTCGTTGGCGAGCGCGAGCTGCCGCTGGTCCTGCTCGATCGCGCCCTGGATCCTCAGGACGCCGACCAAGTCGTAAGCCGCGACCGCGAGGCCGGCGAAGAAGAGCGCACCGCCCGCCGCCATGATCGCGTTGCGAACCTGGTGCACGCGGTATCGCCCGCGCAGGCTTTCGCGCGCGTACTGCGCGCGCGGCGCGGACATCGCGACGAGGTAGACGTAGAGGACCTCGGCGCCGGCGTCGGGCGGCCGGTGCCGCAGGCCGATCGCCGTCATCGCGTCCTGCAGGTCGAGGACCGTCGCCGCGACGACGCCGTTGTCGGCGACGAACGCCTGCGTGGCGGCCCGCAGCCCGGGCGGCGTGATCATGACGGCGTCGAGCCGCTCGCCCTCGCGCGCCATCGCCCGGGACGAGACGAGATACTGCTGAAGCCGCACCGTCTCGCGGCCGAAGGCCCCGGCCGTGCGCTCCGGCGATGCCACGTCGGCGGCGGCGAGCGGACTCAGGCGGCTGAAACGCAGCCGGCCGCCCTCGACGTAGGACTGCCGCAGCCCCGCGGCGTCGAGGGTGACGACCAGCGCCGCTTCCTTCTTCTTGCCAGCGGCGCGCATGAGGCGCGGCGCGAGCTGCGCGACCGAGTAGACGCCGACGACGGCGACACCGGCCTCGCGGAGCGCCGTGAGCCAGGGCACGAACGGCTGCGTGTTGGTGAAGGCGGAGAGCAGGATCCGCTCCTCGCGCCGCTGCGTGCGCTCGGTCCCGAGCGACTGCACGAGCGACAGGCTCGCGTCGCGGTAACGCTGCGCGAGCCGGCGCTCGAGGAGGGCGCGGCGGTCGCCGCCGCGCACGAACGGGATCGTCTCCGGCAGGAAGTCCTCTTCGACCAGGTCCGCGAGGAAATACACGAGCGCGTCGCCGAGGCTCCGCGCGTAGCTGTCGAACGCGCCGACGCCTTCCTCGGTCTCCGCGAACCGCGCGTCGAGCTCCACCGTCCCGCGACGGACACGGTAGGCGGCGAGAAGGCCGGAAGTGAGGTAGAGGACGCGCTTCTCGGGCATCTCAGCGGCTCCCCAGAATGGCAGCGCGCATCCCCCGGTCCGCCCTCGACAGCGGGGCGGGCCTGAGCAGAGGCTCGGCCTTCATCTCAGTCCCGCGGGCGCGCGACGCGCGGCCAGGCCGGGGCGCGGCCAGCACTCGAGCTCTCCCAAGCCGGATGACCTGCGGTCCCATGTTCCTAGATCCCAGCCCCCGATCCTGCATCCCGAATCCCGACCCCCGACCCTCGATCCTACATCCTAGATCCTGGATCAGATCTTCAGCTTGCTGATCGTGTCGTAAATCGGTCCGAGGACCGAGAGCATGACCCAGCCGAGGATAACCCCGAGGAGCACCGTCAGCGCCGGCTCGATCATGACCTGGATCCGCCCGATGCCCTCGCGGACTTCGCGGTTGTAGAAGTAGCTCACGTTGAGGAGCGCCGTGTCGAGCGCCCCGGTGTTCTCGCCGACCCGAAGCATGCGGATCACCAGCGGCGGGAAGAGGCCCACCTCCTGGAACGCGGCGGTGACGTTCTTGCCCTCGCCGATCTGCTGGCCCGCGGCGCGCAGACCCTCCTGGATCACCAGGTTGCCCGCGGTTTCCTCGGAGCTGCGGATGGCGTCGAGGATCGTGATGCCCGAGGAATACATCAGGGCGAAGATGCTCGCGAAGCGCGAGAGGATGATCTTGCGCAGGATCGGGCCGACCAGCGGAATGCGTAGCTTCAGCGCGTCGAGCTGGTAGCGCACGCCGGGGTTGGTCCGGGCGAGGACGTAGACGACGAGCGCGATCGCCGCCGGCACGAGGAACACCGCCCACCAGTACTTCACCAGGAATCCCGAGACGGCGATCAGCGCCTGGGTGTGGAACGGGATTGCCTGCCCCATGTTCTTGATGAACCCGACCATCTGCGGGACGAGGTACACCATGAGGAACAACGTGACGAGCACGACGATCGACCCGACGAACGCCGGGTACATGATGATCTTCTTCGTCTGCGCGGCGAGCTCGTCCTCCCACTTCAGGTTCTCGTTGAGGCTCTTCAGCACCTCCGGCAGCCGCCCGGTGTCCTCGCCGGCGCGGATCAGGCTGCGGAAGACGGGGTTGAACACGGTCGGATGGCTCGCCAGGGCCTGCGAGAGGTTCTGGCCGCCCTGGATGCTCTCGATCAGGCCGGAGATGACCTCGCGGAAGCGCGGGTTCTCGGTGGAATCGCGCAGGTCGGCGAGGCCGTCGACGAGCGGCACGCCGGCCCGCGTCAGCTGCTCGAGATGGAAGCAGAAGTTGATGAGGTCGGCACGCTTCACGCGCGCGCCGCCGACGCCGCCGGCGCGCTTGGCCTGTCCGCCGACGACCAGGTCGAGCCCCATCCGCTTGAGGCGGAGCTCGAGGTCGACCGGGTTCACCGCCTCCAGCTGGCCGATGACCGCCTTGCCGGAGGCGTCGATTGCCTTGTAGGTGAATAGCGCCATCGGATCCTGTCAGAGCGCACCGCCCGGCTCTCGCAGCGAAAATCGTGCCGGCCGGCAACCGAGTCTAGCGGTGAACGGGCTCGCCCGTGAAGGGCGAAAGTTCACATTCGGTCGGTCAGGTCCACCACCCGCATCAGTTCCTCGAGCGAGGTGGAGCCATCGAGCACCCGCCGGGCGCCGTCGTCGGCGAGGGTGCGAAAGCCCTTGGCGAGCGCCGCCTTGAGGATCTCGCGGCTGGTGGCCTTGTGCGCCATCAGCTCGTCGGTCTCGCCGTCGAGCTTGAGCAGCTCCATGATCGCCAGGCGCCCGCGGAAGCCCTGGTAGTCGCAGTGGTCGCAGCCCACGGCGCGGTAGATCGTCGGCGGCCGCTCGGTCTTCGCCCCGAGCATGCGGCACTCCGCGGTGGAGGCCTCGTAGGGCTGCCGGCAGTGCTTGCACAGGCGCCGGACCAGGCGCTGCGCGACGATGCCGATGATGTTGCCGGCCATGATCTCCGGGGACATGCCGATGTCCACCAGGCGCGGGATCGCGCCGATCGCCGAGTTCGAGTGCAGCGTCGAATAGACCTGGTGGCCGGTCATGGCCGCGCGGAAGGCCATCGCCGCGGTGTCCTCGTCGCGGATCTCGCCCACCAGGATCACGTCGGGGTCCTGGCGCATCAGCGAGCGGATGCCGTTGGCGAAGTCGAGCTTCGCCGCCTCGTTCACCGAGGTCTGGCGAATGAGCGTCATCGGGTACTCGACCGGATCCTCCAGGGTCATGATGTTGACCCCGTCGTGGTTGATGTGGTTCAGGATCGAGTAGAGCGTGGTGGTCTTGCCGCTGCCGGTGGGGCCGGTGACGAGGATGATGCCCTCGGGCCGGGCGATCATCTTCTTGAGCATGGCGAGCTGCTCGGCCTGCAGCCCCAGCTGGTCCAGGGGCACGATGCCCTTCTGGCGGTCCAGGATCCGCAGGACGATGTTCTCGCCGTGCGTGGTGATCTGCGAGGCGACGCGGAAGTCCACCTGGCGGCCGGTGAGGGAGAGCGAGATGCGCCCGTCCTGGGGCGCGCGCGTCTCGGCGATGTTCATCTTGCTCATCACCTTGATGCGCACGGCCATCGCCGGCCAATAGGTCTTGTGCAAGCTGCGGATCTGGCGCAGCACGCCGTCGATGCGGTAGCGGATCCTGAGGAAGTTCTGCTCCGGCTCGAAGTGGATGTCGGAGGCGCCGCGGTCCACCGCGTCGGCCAGCAGCGCCGAGATCAGCCGCACCACCGGCTGCGAGTACTCGTCGCCGCTCGCCGCGAGGCTCTGGTAGTCGATCTCGCCGGTCTCGATCTCGTGCAGGATGCCGTCGATCGAGAGCTCGTGGCCGTAGAACTGCTCGATGGCGCGCGCGATCTCCGATTCGCCGGCGAGCCGTATCTCGATCTCGTAGTTGCCCTTGAGCTGGGCGCGGACCTGGTCGAGCGCGACGATGTTGTTGGTGTCCGACAGCGCCAGGATGAAGCGCTTGTGCTCCCGGTCGATCGCCACCGGGAACAGGTTGTGGCGCTTGGCGAAGTCGCGCGGCACCTGCTTGATCGCCGCGGGATCGACCACGATCTGCGACAGGTCGACCGACTGCAGCCCGAGCTTCTCCGACAGGGCGTCGCGGAGCGTCGCCTCGGAGATGAACCCCAGCTCGACCAGGATCTTGCCGAGCGGGCGCTTCGTCTTCATCTGCTCCAGCAGCGCGATGCGCAGCTGGTCCTCGGTGAGGACACCGAAGGAGATGAGGATCTGCCCGATGTGCCGCTTGGCTTGCGGTGAGGCGGGGG
>JAOAEA010000060.1 GCA_026417035.1 Burkholderiales bacterium | reverse complement strand
CCCCGGGATCCTGGCAGAACCCCTGCCAGGCCTGGCCCGCCTTGACGGCGTGGTCCACGTGACACACGGAGTGCGTGTTGCCGTGCGGCCCGAGGCCCTCGACCTCGTCGAACGCGAGCTTCGGCCCGGTGGCGATGACGAGGAAGTCGTAGTCCATCGTCGTGCCGTCGTTGAGCTCGAGCTGGTTTCGCTCAGGGTGCACGCGCTTCACGCCGCGCGGGTCGTAGGCGATGCCCTTCTTCTCGAGGTAGGGCGCCGCCGGGAACTCGATGTCCTCGCGCTTGCGCCAGTTCACCGCGACCCAGGGGTTCGACGGCACGAAGTGGAACGTCGACCCGTTGCCGACGACCGTGATCCGGTCCTCCTTCGTGAGCTCGGCCTTCATCTCGTAGGCCATCGGCATTCCGCCCAGGCCCGCGCCCATCACCACCACGTGTGCCATCCCCGCCTCCTTTGATTGAATGCGCCCGGCCGGGCGCTCGCCGCTTACCGCGCCGCCTTCATCTGCGCGAGCGCCGCCACCGGATCGAGCGCCACGCGCTCTCCCGGGGCGAGGCCCGCCAGGACCTCCACCGACTTCTCGCCCGACTTCTCGCCGAGCCGCAGCTGGCGGAAGCGGATCTCGCCCTTGTCGTTGACGACGTAGGCGCCCGCGACCTCGCTGCGGTAGGACACCGCCTGAGCGGGGATGAGGAGCTTCTTCGCCTGGCCGGTCGCGAAATAGGCGCGCGCGAACATGCCCGGATACGCGCCCTTCGCGTCCGGCGGCAGGTCGAGGCGCACGCGCTTCGTGTGGGTGCGCACGTCGGCGGCCGGCAGCACGGTGATCGCCTTCGGGCGGAACGCGCGGCCGAGCGCGGGGATCTCCACCGTCGCCGACTCCACCTTGCCGCGCAGCTCGGTGACCGTGTCCTCGGGCACGTCGGCGACGACGCGCAATGCCGCCGGGTCGAAGATCACGAACATCGGCTTGCCGGGCTGCGCGAGGTCGCCGAGCTCGACCAGGCGCTCGGCGACGACGCCCGCGAACGGCGCGGTGACCACCGCGTAGCCCTTCACCGTGCCGGCCTGCGCGGCAGCCGCTTTCGCCGCGGCGAGCGCCGCCGACGCGGCGTCGTAGTCGGCCTGCGCCTTGTCGAGCGCCGCCTTGCTCACGAAGTTCTGCTCGAGGAGCCGCTGCGTGCGCTCGAGGTTCGCCCTGGCGTTGGCGAACTCGGCCTGCGCCCGGGCGATCTGCGCTTCGCTGGAAGCCAGCGCCTGCGCGGCTTCGCGCTCGTCGATGCGCGCGAGCACCTGCCCCTGCGCGACCGTTTCGCCCGCGTTCACCCTGAGCTCGACGACACGCCCCTGGAGCTGCGCCGCGACGGTCGCCTGCTTCACGGCTTCGACGACGCCGTCCGCGCCGTAGCGGGCGTCGACCGCGCGCAACTCCACGGGAGCCGTCGCGATCGCGGACGGCGTCGCGAGCGCCGGCATGGCGCCCGAGGCCGCGAGCGCGGTGAGGAGCGCGCCGCCAGCCAGTCTGCGAATCCGGTTCATCAGCATTCTCTGATATTCATCGGCCTAAAAAAAGCCGCCCGGGAGGGCGACCGCAATGCTCGCGCCGCCAAGGCGCACCCGCCGCGGCCGGCGTCCCTGGTTTCCGCGGATACCCCAGCGGGTTCACCTTGGCTGGCGCCGGCGCCGGCCCTCCTTTCGAAGGGAAGCCGAAGCGGGCGGTTGCAATACTATAGGGGGTATAGTATCTTGTCAAGCGTCGTGCCGGCGCGTCCGCCGGCGACCGGACCGCAACGGATGGATACGAAGCTCACCAACGAGTCGGACAAGCGCGCCCTGATCCTCAGGCTGAAGCGCGTGGAGGGTCAGCTGCGCGGCGTGCAGGCCCTGATCGAGAAGGACGCGCCGTGCGAGTCGGTGGCGCAGCAGCTCTCCGCCGCGCGCAAGGCGCTCGACAAGGCGTTCCACGAGATGGTGGGCTGCCTGATCGAATCCAGGCTCGGCGCGGACGGCAAGGCGAGCGCCGAGGCGGCCGAGGTGCGGGATCTCCTGTCGCGGTACGGCTAGTCACGGCCGAACCGCAACGGCGCCAAGTGCGCGAAGGCACTCGAGAGAATCCCTGACGCGGGGCGGCGCAAGCTGCCGGCGGGCTGTGGCTCACACAGCGCCGCAGGAACCTGAAACGCCTTTCGCGGACCTTCGCGCCTTTCGCGCTTTCGCGGTTCTGCCTTGCGGCCCCTCTTCGCTCAAGCGCAGGCCCGATAGACCTCCGCTAACGACGCGGCCTTCGCGCGCGCGAGCTCGAGCCCGTTGGCGAGGAGCGGCACCATCCCTGCGCGAAGCGCGGCGGCGCGCAGCGCCTCGGCCGAGGCACCCGCGCGCACGGCGGCACGGATCTCCGGCCCGACCGCCATCAGCTCGTAGATCGCCGTGCGGCCCGCGAATCCGGTGTCGTGGCAGTGGGCGCAGCCGCGCCCGCGCCAGAACTTCTCCTCGGCCGCGACACCGAGCCGCTGGCGCAGGAACGGGTCGGGCGTTTCCTCGACCAGGCAATGCGGGCAGTTGCGCCGCACCAGCCGCTGCGCGAGCACGCCGGTCACTGCCGACTCGATGAGATAGGGCTCGACGCCGATCTCGACGAGCCGCACCACCGTGCTCGGCGCGTCGTTCGTGTGCAGGGTCGCCAGCACCAGATGCCCGGTGAGCGCGCTCTCCACCGCGATCCGGCAGGTCTCGGCATCGCGCATCTCGCCCACCATGATCACGTCCGGGTCGTGGCGCAGGATGTGGCGCAGCGCCCGCGCGAAGCCGAACTCGATCTGCGGCTGCACCTGGATCTGGCGCACCCCGGAGAGCTCGTACTCGACCGGATCCTCGACCGTGACGATGTTGAGGTTCGCGCGCGCGAGCTCGCGCAGCGCCGCGTAGAGCGTGGTCGTCTTGCCCGAGCCGGTCGGCCCGGTCACGAGCACGAGCCCGTGGCTCCGGTCGAGGAGGTCGCGCAGCAGGCGCTCGTCCGCCGGCTTGAGGCCGATCTCGTCGAGCGAGCGCACCACGTTCTGGCGGTTCAGCACCCGGATCACCACGCTCTCGCCGAAGCGGGTGGGCAGCGTGGACACGCGCAGGTCCACGCGGGCGCCGCCGACGATCGCGCTCGCGTGGCCGTCCTGCGGGATGCGCCGCTCGGCGATGTTGAGCCGGCTCATGATCTTGATGCGCGAGACGAGCGCGGGCAGCAGCGTGCGCGCGAGCTCGCGCATGTGCACGAGCGAGCCGTCGATGCGGAACAGCACCTCGACCGAGTGCGCGCGCGGCCGCACGTGGATGTCGGAGGCGCGCAGCAGCACCGCCTCGGACACGAGCCCGTTCACCAGCCGCACCACCGGCTCGCGCGAGGCGAGCCGCTCCGCCTCCTGCCAGAGGCCGTGCTCGTCCTCGCCGCCCTCGCGCTCGCCCAGCGCGTGCGCGATCTTCCGCAGGTCCTCGTCCTCGATCTGCGCCGCGTAGGCGACCTCGATCGCCGCCGAGATCGCCTCGGCCGGCGCGTACACGGGCACGACCGGTCGTTGCGCGGCGAAGCGCAGGCGCTCCACGTGGGCCGCGTCGAGCGGCTCGCTCGTCGCCACGACGAGCTCGTCGCCGCGGCGCGCGAGCGGCAGCACGTTGTGGCTGCGCACGAACTCGGGCGGGAGGGCGTAGAGGGCCGCGGCGTCGTAGTCGAAGCGGGCGAGGTCCACGCGCGGGATGCCGACGAGGTCCACCAGCGCCTCGTCGCGCTCGGCGGCGCGGATGAGGCCACGCTCGACGAGCATCTCCCCGAGGCGCCGGTGCTCCGGCTCGGCGCGCTGCGCCTCGAGGCACGCGCGCAAATCGGCCGGCGTGATCAGGCCGCGCTCCACGAGCATCGAGCCGAGGTGCGGCTGGCCGCCGGCGCCGTGCCTGGCGAGCAGTTCCCGCAACTCCGCCGAGGAGGCGGCGAGCGCCTCGGGGTCGGGGATGGTGCGGGCGATCATCGTCGTAGTCCGCGAAGAGGGCTTTCGCCCGATCTCCGCGTCGCAAACTCCATGCCTGCCAAAACGCTATCGCACCGCGCGCGAGGTTGCGATGAAGTAGTGCGCGCTGCCCTGCCGATGCGCCCGTGATGCGCAGCGCGTCGTGACCGATGCGGCGCGCGCGCATCCCGCGCGGCTGTCAGGCATCGGACTCCCCTGTCGGCGAATCCGAACGCCTGCGTCGATCCAGCCAGAAGCGGCGCTGATGGCGGCCCCGGCGGATCCGGCCGCAGCGCGGCGACGCCGTGACGGTGGCAGAATCCGCGCGTCGGTTGAACGCCGCCGCCTGCGCCCTCATTCTCCGCTGTGGCGGGCGCCGAGCGCGCCGCGACGGGAACATCGTGAAATACCAGGACTACTACGAAACGCTGGGCGTGCCCCGCGACGCGAGCGCCGAGGACATCAAGAAGGCGTACCGCAAGCTCGCGCGCAAGTACCACCCCGACGTCTCCAAGGAAAAGGACGCCGAGGAGAAGTTCAAGGCCGTCCAGGTCGCCTACGACACGCTCAAGGATCCGGAGAAGCGCGCCGCGTACGACCAGCTCGGCCGCCACCGCGCCGGCGAGGAGTTCCGCCCGCCGCCGGGCTGGGAGACGCACTTCGGCCGCGGCGGCGCGCAGGGCTTCGAGGAGTTCGTGGACCTCTCCGACCTCTTCGAGCACTTCGGCCGCGGCGGGCCCTTCGGCGGTGCGACCCGCGGCGGGCGCGGCACCCGCTTCCGCCCCGAGGACCTGCGCATGCCCGGGCAGGACTACGAGGCGAACGCGGTGCTCCCGCTCGAGGACGCGGCCCGCGGCGTCGAGCTCTCGCTCGACCTCGCCGTGCCGGAATACACCGCCGACGGCGGCGTGCGTCGCGTGCAGAAGACGATCCGCGTGCGCGTGCCGCCCGGCGTGACCGACGGGCAGCGCCTGCGCGTCCCCGGCAAGGGCGGGCCGGGCCTGAACGGCGGTCCGCCGGGCGACCTCTACCTCAACATCGCGCTCGCGCCGCACTCGCGCTTCCGCGTGGACGGGCACGACCTCTACATCGAGCTCCCGATCGCGCCGTGGGAAGCAGCGCTTGGTGCCGAGGTCGAGGTGCCCACGCTCGCGGGGCGCGTGCGCGTCTCGGTGCGCCCGGGCTCGAAGGCCGGGCAGAAGCTGCGCATCGCCGGCAAGGGCCTGCCGAGGCCGAAGGGCGGCGCCGGCGACCTCTACGCGGTGCTGCAGATCGTGACGCCGACGGTGCTCTCCGAGCGCGAGCGCGAGCTCTACGCCGAGCTCGCGAAGGCGTCGCGCTTCAACCCGCGCGCGCACCTCGACTGACCGCGGCCCCGGGGGACGGACCATGGACAGCGAATTCCTCGACGAAGACCTCGCGCTCGCCCTCGACGAGCTCGCCGCGCGCTCCGGGCTCGCGCCGGAAGTCATCGTGGCGCTCGCCGAGTACGGCGTGTTCGAACCGGCCGGCGGCGAGCCCGCCCACTGGACTTTCTCGCTGCGCTCGGTCACCGTGGCCCGCCGCGCCGCGCGGCTCGCGCGCGAGCTCGATCTCGACGACCCGCACGCGCTCTCGGTCGCGCTCGCGCTGCTCGAGCGCATCGACGAGCTGGAGCGGCGGCTGCGCGCGCTCGGCTGCCTGCTCCTGCGGGAATAGCGATGCTCACCACGGCGACACTCGCACGGGCGATCGCCGCTCTGGCGGTGGCGCTGTTGCTCGCGGCATGCGCCGGCTACCGCGGCGGCTGGGCGAGCGTTCCCTACACGGGCGCCGTGCCGCCGCACCCGACCGAGCTGCCGGAATCGGTCCGCCTCTTCACCCTCGAGGAGGTCAAGGTTCCGGGCATGCAGCTGCGCGTGAGCCTCAACAACCGGCTGCGCACCTACGACTACCAAGTCTGGTTCTTCGCGGTGCCGGTGTCGGGCGACGCGCGTGACGTGCTGCTCGGCGACCAGGACGGCAGGACGCGAGTCTATCTGAGCGTGACGCCCCAGGTGCCCGGCTTCGTGTTGCGGAGCGCCGCGGTGCGGCTCGAGATCGACGGCCGAGTGTACGACCCGGTCGCCGCGCGCCGGTTCGGTCAATTCGACGCGGCCGGAAACATCGTCGAGCGTGGCGGCAAATGGCAGTACGTCGAGCTCGGGCCGGAGTTCGCACTGTCGCGGGTCGGCCAGCTGTACGCTTTGTCGCTCGTCTTCGACGCGCCGGTGCCGAACGCCGAGACCGCGAAGATTTCCCTGGACCTCTCGGACGCGCTACGCGACCCAGCACGGCCGCCGCTACCGCTGATCCGCTTCCAGCCGGTGCGCTGGCGCGAGGGCTACACCTGATCCGCCCTTCCAGGGGGCACCGCGGCCCGGACGGACGGTCGAATTCCGGGCGTGGCGGGCGCAGCGCCCGGACTGCCGCAGCCACTCGCGCGTGGCATACTCGCCGCCTCGCGTCCCTCCGCCGCATGCGCCCAGCACTCGCCTTCGCGTTCGCGCTCGCCCTCGCGGCGCCGGCCGGCGCGCAGGAGCTCCCGCCGCCGGTCGCGCAGGCGCTCGCGAGGAACGGCATCCCGCAGTCCTCCGTCGGCGCCTTCGTGCAGGACGTCGCCGCGCCGCGGCCCGCGCTCGCCTTCAACGCGGCGCAGCCGATGAATCCCGCGTCCACGATCAAGCTCGTCACCACCTTCGCGGCGCTCGAGCTGCTCGGCCCCACCTTCACCTGGAAGACCGAGGCCTGGATCGCCGGGCCGCTGCACGACGGCGTGCTCGCGGGCGACCTCGTGCTCAAGGGGTCGGGGGACCCGAAGCTCACGCTCGAGAACTTCTGGCTGCTCCTGCGCGCGCTGCGCCAGCGGGGCCTGAAGGACATCCGCGGCGACCTCGTGCTCGACCGCACCGCGTTCGACGCGGCGGATTGGGATCCGGGCCGCTTCGACGGCGAGCCGCTGCGCGCCTACAACGTCGGACCCGACGCGCTGCTCGTCAACTTCAAGGCGGTGCGCTTCATGTTCGTGCCCGAGATCGAGCACGGCACCGTGCGCGTCATCCCCGAGCCGAAGCCGGCGCAGCTCACGGTCACGAACAACGTGCGCCTCACCGCCGCGCCCTGCGGCGACTGGCGCGCGAACCTGCGCATGGACGTGCAGAACGGCGCCACGGGCGCGCGCGTCGCCTTCTCCGGCACGATGCCGTCGGCCTGCGGCGAGCGCGTGTGGAACGTCGCGCTGCTCTCGCATCCGGCCTACGTCGCCGGTGTCTTCCGCACGCTGTGGGAGGAGATGGGCGGGACGCTCGCCGGCACGGTGCGCGACGGCGCGGTGCCGGCCAACGCGCGGCTCTTCGCCACGCAGGAGTCGCCGCCGCTCACCGAGGTGGTGCGCGACATCAACAAGTTCTCCAACAACGTGATGGCGCGGCAGCTCTTCCTCACCCTTTCGGCGGAGCTCCTCAGGCTGCCCGGGCGCAACGACCGCTCCGCGCGCACCGTCGCGTCCTGGCTCGCGCAGAAGGGCCTCGAGCTGCCCGAGCTCGTGATGGAGAACGGCTCCGGGCTCTCGCGCATCGAGCGCATCAGCGCCGGCGGCATGGGACGGCTCCTCGTGGCCGCGTACCAGTCGAGCGTGATGCCGGAGTTCGTCTCGTCGATGCCGCTCGTCGCCTACGACGGCACGATGCGCAAGCGCCTCAAGTTCGAGTCGGTGGCCGGCCAGGCGCACATCAAGACGGGGTCGCTCGCCGACGTGCGCTCGATCGCCGGCTACGTCCTCGACCGCAACGGCCGCCGCCATGCGGTCGTGTTCTTCGTCAACGGCCCGAACGCGAACGCCGGGCAACCGGCGATCGACGCCTTCCTGCGCTGGGTGTACGAGGGCGCCGGGCAGTGATCGATGGCGCGCGCTTGACCGGGCTTGCCCCTCATGGCCATAGGCTGCCGAGCCCCCCAGGAGTCTGACGCTATCGTGCGACCGCTTCTCCCCACCCCTCGCACCCTGATCCTCTCCTGCCCATGAGGCGATCGAGCCCATGAACGTCCTCGTCGTCGGCGGCGCCGGCTACATCGGCTCGCACATGGTGAAGATGCTCGCCGCGCGCGGGCACGCCGTGGTCACGCTCGACAACTTCTCCACCGGCCACCGCGACGCGGTCGTCGCCGGCCGCGTCGTCGAAGCCGACCTCGCCGACCGCGCCGCGCTCGACGCGCTCTTCGCTTCGGGGCGCTTCGATGCGGTGATGCACTTCGCCTCGTTCATCCAGGTGGGCGAATCGGTGCGCGAGCCGGCGAAGTACTACCGCAACAACTTCGCCAACACGCTGAACCTCCTCGATGCGATGGTCGCCGCGGGCGTGACGCGCTTCGTCTTCTCCTCGAGCGCGGCGGTCTTCGGCGAGCCCGAACGCGTGCCGATCGACGAGGCGCACCCGAAGCGCCCGATCAACCCCTACGGCCGCACCAAGCTCATGGTCGAGGAGGCGCTCGCCGACTACGACGCGGCCTACGGGCTGAGATCCGTTTCGCTGCGCTATTTCAATGCGGCCGGCGCCGATCCGCAGGGCGCGATCGGCGAGCGCCACGACCCCGAGACGCACCTCGTGCCCCTCGTGCTGCAGGCCGCCTCGGGCCGCCGCCCGTCGGTCGCCGTCTTCGGCGACGACTACGACACGCCCGACGGCACCTGCGTCCGCGACTACATCCACGTCGTCGATCTCTGCGACGCGCACCTCCTCGCGCTCGACTGGATGGCGGCGCACGGGTCGAGCGGCGCCTTCAACCTCGGCAACGGACAGGGTTTCTCCGTGCGCGAGGTGATCGATACCGCGCGGCGCGTCACCGGGCGGCCGATCGCCGTCGTCGCCTCGCCGCGCCGCGAGGGCGACCCCGCGCGCCTCGTCGCCGACGCCACGCTCGCCCGGCGCGAGCTCGGTTGGAATCCGCGCTTCGCCGCCCTCGACACGATCGTCGCGCACGCGTGGGCTTGGGAGCGGACGCACGCGAGCCGAGGAACCGAGGGTTAGCGCCCCCGTCGAGTCGCGCGGCAGCGGCAGGAGCGCCTCCGCCGAGAGCCCAATGCGGGGACGGACGGTGCCCCGGTCAGAGCCGGGAGCCTGGCCGTACAATCCGGGGCAGTCCCGATCACTCAAGCAACGTTCGCCTCTGCCGCGACGCGCGCCGATGGTTGAGAGCCCCGAATGAACCACCTCCACCCCGTGATCCTCTGCGGCGGCTCGGGCTCGCGGCTCTGGCCGATGTCGCGCCGGCTGCTGCCCAAGCAGTTCCTGCCGCTCGTTTCGGAACGCTCCATGCTCCAGGACACGGTGCTGCGCCTCGCGGGACTCGGCGCGGCGGACCCGATCCTCGTGGCGAACAACGAGCACCGCTTCCTCGTCGCCGAGCAGCTGCGCGAGGTGGACGCCCGGGCCGGCGCGCTGGTGCTCGAGCCGGTCGGACGCAACACGGCCCCGGCGGTGGCGGTGGCGGCGCTCGCGGCGCTCGCGCGCGACCGGGAGGCGACGCTCGCGGTGCTCGCGGCCGACCACCTCATCCGCGACGTCTATCGCTTTCACGAGGCGATGCGCGGCGCAGCGCGGCTCGCGCGGGCGGGAAAGCTCGTGACCTTCGGGATCACGCCGGATGCGCCGGCCACGGGCTATGGCTACATCGAGCGCGGCGCGCCGATCCCAGGGCACGACGGCGCTTACGCGGTGGCGCGCTTCGTGGAGAAACCCGACCGGGCGACGGCCGAGGGTTTCGTCGCGAGCGGCCGCTTCTCCTGGAACAGCGGCATGTTCGTGTTCGGCGCGCAGCGGGTGCTCGACGAGCTCGCGCGCCACGCGCCCGCGATCCTCGCCGCCGCCACCGCGAGCTGGGAAAGAGCGACGCGCGACCTCGACTTCCTGCGCCTCGACGCGCCGGCCTTCGCGGCGTGCCCGTCGGAGTCGATCGACTACGCCGTGATGGAGAAGACCGCGGAGGCCGCGGTGATCCCCGTGGACATCGGCTGGAGCGACGTCGGCTCGTGGTCCACGCTCTGGGAGGTGAGCGCGAAGGACGCCGCCGGCAACACCGCGCGCGGCGACGTGCACCTCGCGGGCGCCGAAGGCTGCTACGTGCGCGCCGAGAGCCGCCTGGTGAGCGTGATCGGCGCGCGGGACTTGGTGGTGGTCGAGACCGACGACGCGGTGCTGGTCGCGGCGAAGGACGCGGTGCAGGGCGTGAAGGACGTCGTCGGCCACCTCGACCGGGCGAACCGCAGCGAGGCGGCGCACCACCGGCGCGTCTACCGGCCCTGGGGCTGGTACGAGAGCATGTCCGAGGGCGACCGCTACCAGGTGAAGCGCATCATGGTGAAGCCGGGCGCGGCGTTGTCGCTGCAGATGCACCACCACCGCGCCGAGCACTGGGTGGTGGTGAAGGGCACCGCGAAGGTGACGCGCGGCGAGGACGTGATGCTCGTCTCGGAGAACGAATCGACCTACATCCCGCTCGGCACGAAGCACCGGCTCGAGAACCCGGGCAAGGTGCCGCTCTACCTCGTCGAGGTGCAGTCCGGGAGCTACCTCGGCGAGGACGACATCGTGCGCTTCGACGACGTGTACAAGCGGGGCTGACCGGGACGGCGGTTTCTCGGACCATCCCTCGGGCCGTTCCCATTGGGGAAAGGCCGGGATGCGGGCTCCATGAGGTCCGCCCCTCGGTCCGTCACCGCAGCCCCACCCCGGCCCTCCCCTTGGAAGGGGGAGGAAGCGAGGGAAGGCCCCTTCCCTCTCCGAGGGGCAGAGGCCGGGATGGGGCGGGCGGGCGCTCTGACGTCCGCGGCCTCCCGTAGCCCGTCTGTCGCGTCACGCCTCTCGTCCCACGACCCGGTCTGTCCTCTGTCCTCTGTCTTCTGTCCTCTGATCTGGCACCATCTCGCCACCCCGACGCCCCCCGGCACCACCTTGCCCCGCTACGACGTCTTCAACGGCGACGCCGACGGCCTCTGCGCGCTGCAGCAGCTCCGCCTCGAATCGCCCGAGGAGAACGAGCTCGTCACCGGCACGAAGCGCGACGTGCGCCTGCTCGGGCGCGTCCCGGCGCGCGCGGGCGACGCGATCACGGTGCTCGACATCTCGGTGGACGCGAACCGCGAGGCGCTCGCGCGGGCCCTCGCCGCGGGCGCGACTGTGCGCTGGTTCGACCACCACTACGCCGGCGAGCCCGTCGTCGCGCCGAATTTCGAGCCCCACATCGACACCTCGCCCGAGATCTGCACCAGCCTCATCGTGGACCGCTTCCTCGGCGGCCGGCGCAGGGCGTGGGCGATCGCCGCGGCGTTCGGCGACAATCTGGTGGCGCTCGCGACGCGCCTCGCGCGCGAAGCGGGGCTCGGCGAAGCCGAGACGGCGGCGCTGCGCGCGCTCGGCCAGAGCCTCAACTACAACGCCTACGGCGACAGCGTCGCGGACCTCCGCTACGACCCGGCGGCGCTCGCGCGCCGCCTGCGGCGCTACGAGGACCCGTTCGACTTCCTGCGCGCCGAGCCGGTGGTGAAGGAGCTGCAAGCGGGCTACGCGGAGGACCTCGCGAACGCGCGGCGCACGCAGCCGACCCCGGTGAGTCCCGCCGCGCGCGCCTGGTTCCTGCCGCAGGCCCCCTGGGCGCGGCGCGTGTTCGGCGCGTTCGCGAACGCGCTCGCCGCGGAGCAGCCGGCCTTCGCGCACGCGGTGCTCGCGCCGCGGCCCGACGGCACCTGGTCGGTCAGCCTGCGCGCCCCGGCGGCGCGCCCCGAGGGCTGCGACGAGCTGGCGCGCGCCTTCCCCACCGGCGGCGGGCGCAAGGCGGCGGCCGGGATCGACCGGCTGCCGCAGCCGGATGTCGATCGCTTCCTGGGAGCGTTCGGGGATCGCTACGGAAAGCCGTAGCGCACGGGGACCCGCGCCTTCAGCGCCGCCGCGGCAGGTAGGGCGCGACTTCCTCGCGCACGACCTTGCGCAGCGCGTCCTCGAGGTTCTGGCGGTCGATGGCGGCCCGCAGCGCCTCGTTGATGAGCGTCTGGTAGCCACGCTTCCCGGCGCGCCGCTTGAAGAACTCCACCACCGCGTCGTCGAAGTAGATGGTCACGCGGGTCTTGCCGAGGCTGCGCGCCCGGGAGACCGGGAGCGGCGCGCTGCGCCGGCCGAGGGTCTTGCCGTACCGGGCGGTGCGCTTGCGGGCTGCGGAACGGGCGGTAGCGCCGGCTCTTCTCATTCGTGCCTCCCCTGGTGGCCTTGGCTCCGCCGGCTCGGGCCCGGCGGCAGGGCGGATTCTAGCCGGGGTTGCGGCCGGAAGCGAAGGGGGATGACGCTCGCATGGCCGGCCCCGTGGAACACGTCCCGGGGCGGCTGAAAATCGGCCAATGGTATTATGGACGGGCGCTTTGCTGCATTGTTATATGTAAGCATCAGGTATGCTGCCGGGCACGGCGCCTTTTGGCCGATCCGCACGATCCGAGGGTTCGCTCATGCGAGAACGACGCTACGCCGCGCCGCGACGCCAGCCGAGAGCCGCCGGGCCCGAGCCCGCGCAGCCGGAGCCGCTGCCGAACCTCCGGTCGCTTGCCCTGATCGCGAGGCTCGCTGGCATCGAGGCCTCGCCCGACGGGCTCGCCGGCCGGTTCGCCACGCCCGGGCTCGATATCGAGTCGGCGGCGATGGTCCGCGCGCTCGCGGAGCTCGGCCTCGCGCCGGCCGTCCGGCAGGGCGGCTGGGCGGAGCTCGCGCGCGAGCCGATGCCCCTCCTCGCACAGCTCCGCGACGGCTCGCTCCTGCCGGTGGTCGAGGCGCAGGGCGCCACGCTCCGGCTGGTGCGCGGCGGTGAGCTCCACCTCGAGCCGCGCGACGCGTTCCTCGCGGAGTGGACCGGCCGCTGGATCGCCGCGGGCGGCCCGCCGTGGGGCGACGCCGGGCACACCGTCGCCGCGGTGGAGCGCGCGCTCGCGATCTGCACGGCCGGAACGGAAATGGGCGCTCCGGCAAGCGGCGGCAAGCACGCCGGCGCAGGGGAAGAAGGGGCGGGTTGAAGGGCGCGGTTTCGCGGCCGCGCGCCGCGCCCGCCGCGCACCCCATTGCAGGCGCCGCGCCAAGCCGCCCGCCGCCCTGGGGGGCCGCCCCGTCAGTCGGCTGTCGTCGCGACGGCCGCCGGGTCGCGGGCGCGGACGCGGCCGGCCCGCGAGGCGAGCACCCGCTCGTAGAGGCCGGCAAGCCGCCTCGCCATCGCGGCGGCGCTCCAGGCGGCAGCGTGCTCGCGCGCCGAGGCCGAGAGCGCGGCGGCGAGCTCCGGGTCGGCGAGCACCGCCACCACCCGCGCCGCGAACTCCCGTTCGTCGTCCGGGGCGATGAGCGCGCCGCGCCCCTCGCGCAGAATGTCGGCGGTGCCCATGACGGCGAGCGCCACCACCGGCGTGCCGAGCGCCATCGCCTCGAGCAGCACGAGCCCCTGCGTCTCGGTGCGCGAGGCGAAGACGAAGGCGTCGGCCGCCCGGTAGCAGTCGAGGAGCGCCGAGCCGCGGTCGAGGTAGCCGAGGAAGCGCACGTTGGCGTCGAGCTCGAGCGCCGTCGCGAGCCGCTTCAGGCGCGACTCGGCGGGACCCTCGCCGGTGACGACGAGCAGCACGTCGGGGATCTCGCGCCGCACTTGGAGCAGCATGCGCAGCAGGAAGTCGATGTTCTTCTCGAATGCGACGCGGCCGACGAAGGCGAGCAGGGGCCGCGAGGGCGGGATGCCGTAACGGCTGCGAAAGCGCGCCCCGTCGCCGCCGGTGAGCTCCTCGGGACGCAGGCCCGTGGGGATGACCTCGATCGGCGCGGTCACGCCGTAGCGGCGCAACGCGTCGCGCATCGGCCCCGACGGCGCCACGACCGCGTCGAGCGCGTTGCACTGGCCGCGCGAGAAACGCCGCGCGAGCGCACGCATCGCGGCCCTGGGCGCGAACGGGACGTAGTGGAAGAGGTACTCCTCGAAGAGCGTGTGGTACGTCGCGACCGCCGGGACGTCCCACGCCCGCGCGAAGGCGAGGCCGGCATAGTGCGCGAGGAACGGCGTCTGGACGTGGACGAGGTCGAAGCGCCGCGGCGCGAGCTCGCGCGCGAGCGCGCGCAGCGGCCGCCAGCGCATCGCGCGGTCCTCGGGGTCGAGCGGCAGATAGCGCGAATCGATGCGGTGCACGCCGGGCTCGTCCGTGTCGCCGACCGGGTAGCGCGGCGCGACGAGCGCCGATTCGTGGCCGAGCCTCTCGAGCTCGGCGCGGAAGGTGCGGATCGACGTGGAGACGCCGTTGACGCGCGGGAAGTAGACGTCGGAGACGTGGAGGATGCGCAAGCGGTTCGCTCCGCGGGCCGCGCGAGCGGCACTCGCCGCTCGCGCCAACGACCGCACCGGGCTGCGAGGGGGCGCGG
Source organism: Burkholderiales bacterium (assembly GCA_026417035.1). Taxonomy (GTDB): domain Bacteria; phylum Pseudomonadota; class Gammaproteobacteria; order Burkholderiales; family SG8-39; genus JAOAEA01. Next base: position 9,034 of record JAOAEA010000060.1, on the reverse strand, counting down.
GAGGGGGCCCGCTCCGCTTCGCCGTACCCGGATCGCAATTCGATCATGCGGATGCGGCAGTTTCGTGACACGGCCCTGCGAAGCCTTCACCACGGTGTCACGGCGCCCTGATGCAATCCTGCCCGGGCGATGTGACGCCACGCGGCCTCGGCGAGCGGCGCGGCGCACTCCCGACCCGCTTTCCTCCCGCGGCCCGCCCGGGCCGCACTCCTCCTTCGCGCCCCGTCCGGGGCGCTCTTTTTTCGGGATCCGCCGATCCTGCCGGCGGGCGTGGCCCGGGCCGCGGAACGGGTCTATGCTTCATGGAGGAAACGATCACTCACCACTCACGGGAACGACCATGGACACCGAACACCTCCTCCAGGAAACCCGGCGCATGCTCGAGCACACCGAAGACCTCCTGAAAGCTGCGGCGAGCGAGGCCGGCGAGAAGACGGCCGACGCGCGCGCGCGCGTCGCCGGACGGCTGCGCTCGATCCGCTCGCGGCTCGCGGACCTCGAAGACGACCTCGCGCTGCGCGCGCGCCACGCCGCGCGGCGGGTGGATCGCTACGCGCACGAGCATCCGTGGGAGACCGCCGCCGTCGGCGCGGCCGTCGGCGCCGCGCTCGGCGCGCTGATCGGCGTGCTGCTCACCCAGCGAGGCGCACCGCCAGAGGACTGAGGACAGAGGTCAGAAGGCTGGAGGAACGCCCGGGCCAGGGGAGCGAAGACAGAGGACAGACATCCGGGGGCTCGCTCGGCCCCCGCCACCGTGAAACCGAGAAAGCCTATCGCCCCGCACGGGGCGTTCCACAAGCCTTCTGTCCCGTGATAGTCCTTTCGGGGGAGTTGACTCGGCGCCGGCCGTGGCATACCAAACGGCCTTGGCGCGGCGCCCGGACCGGACCGCGCCGACCGCCCCCGAAGAGGACCCAAAAGGAGGAGACACCATGAAGAGGCACCTTGCCGTTCCGCTGTCGGCCTTCGCCATCGCGGTCGCGGCCGCCCTCGCGGCCGCGCCGGCCACCGCCGACGAGACCTGCAACTCGCCCTACATCACCAGCCTCATCAAGGGCCAGGAGGACTACGTCCACGTCTGGACGCTCGGCGTCGAGGGGGTAGGCGACGGATCCGACAAGCTGGTGACCGTCGGCGCGAACCCGAAGGCGAAGGATTACGGCAAGGTCGTGCACACGCTCTCGGTGGGCGGGCGCGGCGAGGCGCACCACATGGGCTTCACCGACGACCGCCGCTACCTGTGGGCCGGCCGGCTCGACGACTCCAAGATCTTCGTGTTCGACCTCGCCGACCCGGCGAAGCCGAAGCTCGTGAAGACGATCTCCGACCTTCCGAAGAAAACCGGTTACGTCGGCCCGCACACGTTCTACGCGATGCCCGGCCGCATGCTGGTGCAGGCGCTCTCGAACACGAAGGACCACGGCGGCGTCACCGGCATGGCCGTTTACAACAACAAGGGCGACTTCGTCGCGAAGTACGACATGCCGATCGGCGAGATGGCCGGCGTGAAGGGCGACGGCTACGGCTACGACATCGGCATCAACCCCGCGAAGAACGCGCTGCTCACGTCGAGCTTCACCGGCTGGAACAATTACATGATGGATCTCGGCAAGCTCGTCAAGGACGGCGAGGCGATGAAGCGCTTCGGCAACACCGTCGTGCTCTGGGACCTCAAGTCGATGAAGCCGCAGAAGATCTTCGCGGTGCCGGGCTCGCCGCTCGAGATCCGCTGGTCGCTCAACCCGGCCGACAACTGGGCGGTGGTGGCCACCGCGCTCACCTCGAAGATCTGGCTCATCAAGCCGGACGCGAAGGGCGAATGGCAGGCGAGAGAGGTGGCGACGATCGGCGACCCGGCGAAGATCCCGCTGCCGGTGGACATCTCGATCACGGCCGACGGCAAGGGGCTCTGGGTCAACACGTTCATGGACGGCATGACGCGCTACTTCGACCTCTCCAACCCCGAGGCGCCGAAGGAGACCTACGCGAAGCAGACCGGCAAGCAGGTGAACATGGTGTCGCAGTCCTGGGACGGCAAGCGCGTGTACATCACGAGCTCGCTGCTCGCCAACTGGGACAAGCGCGGCGAGGACAACGAGCAGTTCCTCGCGCTCTACGCCTGGGACGGCAAGGGGCTGAAGGAGCAGTGGCGCATCGACTTCACGAAGGAGAAGCTCGGCCGCGCGCACCACATGAAGTTCACCGTGAAGCCCGCCGCCGCCGGGCAGAAGGGTTGAGGCGGAGTGCCGGGGCGCGCCTCGCGCGCGCCCTCGCCACCGCAGCGGCGCTCGCCGTGGCGCTGCCGGCGCCGGCGGCGCGCGAGACGCCGCCGGCCGCGCCGCGGATGGACTACGTGCCCCCGGCGCCCGGCACGTACGTCCTGCAGCGCATCCAGCGCGCGCCGTCGGGCTTCGTGCTCGAGAGCGACGGCACGGCGCGCGCGTTCTCGGAGTACACGACCGGGCGCATCACGCTGCTCGCGTTGATGTACACCTACTGCACGGACCGCTACGGCTGCCCGCTCGCCTACGACACCTTCGTGGAAGTGCGCGCTCGGCTGCTCAAGCGCCCCGGGATCGCCGCGCGCGTGCGCCTCGTGAGCCTCTCGTTCGACCCGACCAACGACACGCCCGCGGCGATGCGCCTCTACGGCGGGAAGTTCGTGAAGCCCGAGGGCGGCCTCGCGTGGCACTTCCTCACCACGTCCTCGGTGAAGGCGCTGCTGCCACTGCTCGACGGGCTCGGCCAGGACGCGAGCATCGAGGTGGACGCGCGCGGGCGGCCGACCCGCACGATCAACCACAACCTGAAGGTGTTCCTCATCGACCGGACCGGCGTGGTCCGCGAAATCTACTCGCCGGCGTTCCTCTTCCCCGACGTGGTGATGAACGACATCGAGACGCTGGCGCTCGAGGAGAAGGCGGGCCGATGAGGCGCGCCGCGGCGGCGGCGCTCGCCGCGTGCCTCGTCGCCTGCTTGCCCGCGCCGCCGCCCGCGCCCCCGCAGGTGCCGCTCGGTCTGCCGCCGCTCGCGGCGCCGGCCGACAACCCGCCGGGCGCCGAGAAGGCCGCGCTCGGCCGCAAGCTCTTCTTCGACCGGCGGCTCTCGGCGAACGGCACCATGTCGTGCGCGATGTGCCACGTACCCGAGCAGGGGTTCACGTCGAACGAGCTCGCCACCGCGCTCGGCGTCGAGGGCCGCAGCCTGCGGCGCAACGCGCCCACCGTGCTCAACGCCGCCTACCACCCGGTGCTCTTCCACGACGGGCGCGAGCATGCGCTCGAGCTGCAGGTGTGGGGCCCGCTGCTCGCGGCAAACGAGATGGCGAACCCGTCGGTCGGCCACGTCGTCGCGCGCATCCGCGCGCTGCCGGACTACGCGGGGCTCTTCGAGCGCGCGTTCGGCGGCCGGCCCGCGGGCGTCGAGACCATCGGCCAGGCGATCGCTTCCTACGAGCGCACCCTCCTCTCCGGCGGCTCGCGCTTCGACCGCTGGCGCTACGGCGGCGAGGCGGATGCGCTCGACGCGACGGAGCAGGAGGGCTACCGCCTGTTCGTCGGCAAGGCGCGCTGCGCCTCCTGCCATCCCGTGGGCGAACGCGCGGCGCTCTTCTCGGATTTCCGCTTCCACAACACCGGCGTGGGCTGGCGGCGCGTGTACGGCGCGTCCGAGCGCGTGCGGGTGGAGCTCGCGCCGGGCGTGTTCACCGAGGTCGAGCGGCGCATGCTGGAGAGCGTGTTCGAGCCGCCGATCCCGGACCTCGGCCGGTTCGAGATCACGCTCGACCCGGCGGACCGCTGGGCCTATAAGACGCCCATGCTCCGCGATGTCGCGCTCACCGCCCCCTACATGCACGACGGCTCGATCGCGACGCTCGAGGAGGTGGTGGCGTTCTACGACCGCGGCGGCGTGGACAACCCCGGGAAGAGCCCGCTCCTCGCGCCGCTCGGCCTCACCGCCGGCGAGAAGGCCGCGCTCGTCGCGTTCCTGCGCTCGCTTACCGGCGGCAACGTCGCCGCGCTGGCGAAGCAGGCCCGCGAGCCGGGAGCAAGCGGTGAGTGAGGAGTCGGGATCCAGCGGGCGGGGCGAGGTCCGGGCGCCACTCCCCCGCCTTGCCTCGAGGAAGCCGAAGACGGCAGGGGCGGTGACACGGCAGGCTGAACGCAGCCCTCTTCCCCTCACGGGTTCCCCGCCGAGAGGAATTGGCGAAAGCGTCCCGAGCCTTGGACGCTCAGCCCGGAATCCCCCAGTCCTCGGACCTCACACCCATTTTTCCGGATTCGCGATCGCCCGGCCGTCGTTGAGGGCGAGCCAGCCCTTCACGATGCGGTAGACGACCCAAACGACGACGGCGGCGAGGACCACGAAGCCGAGTCCGAAGACGACGACCGTGAGGCCGCCGAGGACGCCGCCGGCGAGCCCCCACCAGAAGGTGCGGATGAGCCAGGTGTAATGGCTCTCGAGGAAGCTCCCGCGGGCCTCGTCGCGTTTCACGTAGGCCATGATGATCCCGACGAGCCAGACGAACGGGACGAAGAAGCTCGCGGCGTAGAGCCCGTAGATGACGTGCGTCAGCTTGACGAGCGGCGGCGGCGGTCCGGCGGGTGCTGGCGTCGTGGCGGTTTCCATGGCTCCCTTCCCTGCTGCGGCGCGAGCAGCACGATCAGACGGGCAACGGCTGCCGGCTCGCGAGCGCGGCCCAGCCGCGGATGATGCGGTAAGTCACCCAGATCGAGAGCACGAGCACGGCGACGAGGAACGCGACCACCGTGAAGGGCGCCGCGAGCATCGCCCCGAGGAGCCTCGTCGCGATCGCTTCCGGCCCGGCGCCCAGCCCAAACGGCGCGGCCGCGGTGAAGAAGAACATGAAGATCCCGACGACCATGGCGACGAGGAGCAGCCCGCCCCACAGCGCCGAGAACCAGAACGTGCGGATCTGCCAGCGGAAGTGGCTCGCGAGCCAGGTGCCCTCGGCGTCGCCGCGATAGATGTAGTCGAGCACGATCGCGACGATCGCCGTCAGCCCGACGAAGAAGCTCGCGGCGTAGAGCCCGTAGATCACGTGCGCGATGCGCACGACGGATTCGGGCGGACTGACGGTGCCCTGCACGGCGGCGCTCCGTTCAGGCGGGCATCGCGCGGCCGTTGGCGAGCGTGATCCAGCCGCGCGCGATGCGGTAGATCGCCCAGACGCCGAGCACGAACAGGCCCACGATCCAGGTGGCGATGCCCACGATGACGATGAGCAGCACCGCCGACACGATCGCCACGATCACCGCCCACAGGAGCGCGTACCAGAATGTGCGGATCTGCCAGCCGAAGTGTGAGTCGAGGTAGGTGCCGCGCACGTCGCCGCGCTTCACGTAGTTGATGATGACCGCGATGATCGACGGCCAGCCGAACACGAAGCTCCCGACGACGGTGGCGGCGCCGAGGGCGCCGATCACGAGCGACAGGGCGTGCAGCGCGTAGACGACGTGCGTCAGCCGGACGAGCGATGCGTCGGGCGCGCGCTCGAGGGCCGGGACGGGTTCGGTCATGGGGTGCCTCGCTTCCCGCGGCCGCCAGGGGCCGGTCAGAGTCCGAGTTTAGACCAGAGGTCGTCGATGCGGCGCTTCACTTCCGCGTCCATCGCGATCGGGCGTCCCCACTCGCGCGCGGTCTCGCCCGGCCACTTGTTGGTCGCGTCGATGCCCATCTTCGCGCCGAGGCCCGACACCGGGCTCGCGAAGTCGAGGTAGTCGATCGGCGTGTTGGCGACGATGGTGACGTCGCGCGCGGCGTCGACGCGCGTGGTGAGCGCCCAGATCACTTCCTTCCAGTCGCGCACGTTCACGTCCTCGTCGGTCACGACGATGAGCTTCGTGTACATGAACTGCCGGAGGAAGCTCCAGATCCCGAACATGACGCGCTTGGCGTGGCCCGGGTACTGCTTCTTCATCGCAACGACGGCGAGGCGGTAGGAGCAGCCCTCGGGCGGCAGGTAGAAGTCGGCGATCTCGGGAAACTGCTTCTGCAGGATCGGCACGAACACTTCGTTCAGCGCGACGCCGAGCACCGCCGGCTCATCGGGCGGCTTGCCGGTGTAGGTGGAGTGGTAGATCGGCTCGCGGCGCGACGTGATGCGCTCGATGGTGAACACCGGGAACGGCTCGCGCTCGTTGTAGTAGCCGGTGTGGTCGCCGAACGGGCCCTCGAGCGCCGTCTCGCCCGGCGCGATGTGCCCCTCGAGCACGATCTCCGCGCCCGCCGGCACCTGCAGGTCGGAGCCGAGGCACTTCACGACCTCGGTGCGGGCGCCGCGCAGCAGACCCGCGAACTGGTACTCGGAGAGCGTGTCGGGCACCGGCGTCACCGCGCCCAGGATGGTGGCGGGATCCGCCCCGAGCGCCACCGCGACCGGGAACGGCTCGCCGGGCTTCGCCTCGCAGTGCTCGCGGAAGTCGAGCGCGCCGCCGCGGTGGGCGAGCCAGCGCATGATCACCTTGTTGGGCGCGATCACCTGCTGGCGGTAGATGCCGAGGTTCTGGCGCTTCTTGTGCGGGCCGCGCGTCACGACGAGGCCCCAGGTGATGAGCGGCCCGGCGTCGCCCGGCCAGCAGGTCTGCACCGGGATGCGCGCGAGATCGACCGCGCCGCCCTCCCACACCACTTCCTGGCAGGGCGCGGCGGACACTTCCTTGGGCGCCATGTGCATCACCTGGCGGCCGATCGGGATCCAGCGCTCGAGGACGTCCTTGAAGCCCCGGGGCGGGTCGGGCTCCTTCAGGAACGCGAGCAGCCGGCCGATGTCGCGCAGCGATTCGACCGACTCCGCGCCCATGCCGAGCGCGACGCGCCTCGGGGTGCCGAAGAGGTTGCCGAGCACCGGCATCGCGTGCCCCTTCGGTCGTTCGAAGAGGACGGCCGGGCCGCCGCTCTTCAGCACGCGGTCGCAGATCTCGGTCATCTCGAGCCGCGGATCGACCTCGACCGCCACGCGCTTCAGCTCGCCCTGCGCCTCGAGCTGGGCGATGAAGTCGCGCAGATCGCGGTAGCGCATGCGGCTACCGCGGCGCGGGCAGGTTGCGCCCGACTTCGGCCACGAACTCGCGCAGCGCCGCGTCGCGGCCGAGCCTCGCGTAGCCGAGCTCGGCGCCCCCGGCGGTCACGGTGACGCGGGTCTCGCCGATCAGGCCGAACGCGAGCCGCACGCCGCCGAGGATCGCGAGCACGAGCGCCGCGGGCGACATCAGGCCGGCGAGCGCGGCGAGCGCGCGCAGGAGCGCGAGCACGACCTGCGTCGCGGGCGGCGCCGGCGCCGCCTCGGGCTGCGCCTGGGCCTGCGTCTGCTCGGCGCGGTGCGCGGTCTCGAGCGAGGCGATCTGCGCGCCGATCGCGCCGCGCACCGGGGCGGCGAGCGTGGCGAGGGCGAGCGCGGCGGCGAGGAGCAGCGCCCCGGCCACCATCGCGCGCACCGAGCGCACGAAGCGCGCGCGCACGACGCCGATCGCCGCGAGCGGGAAGCTCTGCTCGATGTCGCGGCCGGAGACGACGAGCCGCCGGTTGGTGAGCACGGCCACGTCGCGCCCGAGCGTCGCCTCGGCGACGACTTTCTCGCCCGTGTCGAGCTGGGGATAGGCGGCGGCGCGGGAGCTGCGGAAGGGAAGGTCCATTTGCGGCGTTCGCGGGCGGCTGCTATGGTAAGGCCGCACGACGCCGATAACAAACCGCCGGCCCTTCCCCGATGCGGGACCACCCGGAGGCGACGTCACGTGCCGCGCGGCTCGCACGACGAGGACTCGAAAGCGCGAGGGTGCGGGACCGGCGCCTCGCCGACGGGCTGCGCGCGATTCCGCGGGGACGCCCCGCTTCGTGTCTTCGCGTGCGTGGTGAATTCTTTCTGGAGGAGCTCATGAAACACGCCCTGCGCACGCTCGCCGTCGCGCTCACGCTCGCGGCGATCGCCGCGCCCGCCGCCGCCCAGGGTGCGCAGCCCTGCCCCGAGAAGCCGATCCGCTACTACCTGCCTTTCCCGCCCGGCGGCGAGTCGGACATCGCGGCACGCCACCAGCAGGACCTGCTGCGCAAGAAGTGCAAACAGGAGATGGTGATCGAGTACAAGACCGGCGCCGGCGGCGCGGTGGCGTGGCAGCAGCTGAACGGTTTGCCCGCCGACGGCACGGCGATCATGGGCATCAACCTGCCACACGTCGTGCTGCAGCCGCTCGAAGGCCAGGTGCAGTACCGGACCGACGACCTCGTGTCGGTCTACTGGTTCCACTACACGCCCGACGCGATCGTGGTCCCCGAGTCGAGCCCGATCAGGACGTTCCGGGACCTCGTGGCTGCGGCGAAGGCGAAGCCGGGCGAGATCACGCTCGCGGGCAGCGGCACCAATTCCGCGAACCACGTCGCGCACGAGAAGTTCAACCAGCTCGCCGGGGTGAAGACCACCTACGTGCCGTTCAAGGGCACGGGCGAGCTCACGACGGCGGTGGTCGGCGGCCACGTTTCGGGCGCGATGAGCTACTCGACCTTCGCCATCGCGCAGAAGGGCAAGGTGCGGATGCTCGCGATCGCCACCGAGAAGCGCCTGCCGCAGTTCCCCGACGTGCCGACGTTCAAGGAGCTCGGCTTCGACTGGATCGACGGCGCCTACCGCGGCATCGCGGTGCCGAAGGCGACCCCCGTCGAGGCGCGCAAGCGCGTCTCCGACATGATGGAAGCGCTCAACAAGGACCCGGAGATGCGCCAGAGGATGATCGACGGCGGCTTCGAGCCGATCGACATCCCCTACGACAAGGTACCGGCGTTCATGGCCGAGCGCACCAAGGCGTACATGGAGACCGCCAGGCAGATGGGCTTGGTGAAGTGAGCGGCCGGCGGGCGCTCGCCAGAGGACAGAGGACAGAAGACAGAGGACGGAAAGAAAGAGGCGGAGCGCCAATGTCAGCGGGATCAGCGCGACAGCGGCAGCGCGGGATCTCGCCGTGCGCCGGGGGCCGGCGCGACGCCCCGTTCGTGCGAGACCGCCCGCCGCTTCCGGGGAGGG
>JAOAEA010000059.1 GCA_026417035.1 Burkholderiales bacterium | reverse complement strand
GCCGCGGCCCGACGCCCGCGGCCGGGTGCCTCGCGCCGGGGCACCGCGCGAGCCGAGCACGCGTCCTCGTGCCTTCGCGCTGACCGCTTGGCGGCTTCACATGCGCGGCAGCGTCACGCCCCGTTGCCCCTGGATCGATGGACCGCGCGCCTCGCGAGCACCCGATCGGCGCGCTGTCACCGCGGCGCCCCCGGGAGCGGCTTCACATCCGCGGCAGCGTCACGCCCCGTTGCCCCTGGTACTTGCCCCCGCGGTCGCGGTAGGAGGTCTCGCACACCTCGTCGGACTCGATGAACAGCACCTGCGCCACGCCCTCGTTGGCGTAGATCTTCGCCGGCAACGGCGTGGTGTTCGAGAACTCGAGGGTGACGTGGCCCTCCCACTCCGGCTCGAGCGGCGTGACGTTGACGATGATGCCGCAGCGGGCGTAAGTGGACTTGCCCAGGCAGATGGTGAGCACGTTGCGCGGGGTGCGGAAGTACTCGACCGTGCGCGCGAGCGCGAACGAGCTGGGCGGGATGATGCAGACCTCGCCGCGGAAATCCACGAACGACTTCTCGTCGAACGCCTTCGGGTCGACGATGGTCGAGTTGATGTTGGTGAAGATCTTGAACTCGTCGGAGCAGCGGATGTCGTAGCCGTAGCTCGACGTGCCGTAGGAGACGATGCGGCGCCCGTCGGCCTCGCGCACCTGCCCCGGCTCGTAGGGCTCGATCATGCCGTGGGACTCCGCCATGCGGCGGATCCACCGGTCGCTCTTGATGCTCATTGCGCCCCCCTTGCGCGAGCGAGCCCCGACGCCGGGGGAGAGAGGGCGCGGAGGGCTGCGGAGGGCGACGGGAAAGCCCGGTCGACCCGGGCGGCACGCGCGATCCCCGCGTGCCGGGACGACCTCGCCAGCCCTGCTCTGCGCGCCTCTGCGCCCTCTGCGCCCCCTGCGTCGAAGCGGTTGGCCTTAGGTGTTCTGGATGACGATCGCCGGGAACTTGGCGCTCATGTCGCGCTGCTGCTCGGCGATCTTCACCGCCACGCGCCGCGCGATCTGGCGATAGATCTCGGCGATCCGCCCGTCCGGGTCGGCCACCACCGTCGGCTTGCCGCCGTCGGCCTGCTCGCGGATGGCGATGTCGAGCGGCAGCGCGCCGAGGAACTCGGTGCCGTAGTCCCGGCACATCTTCTCCGCGCCGCCCGAGCCGAAGATGTACTCCTCGTGGCCGCAGTGCGAGCAGATGTGGATCGACATGTTCTCGACGATGCCGAGGATCGGGATGCCGACCTTCTCGAACATCTTCAGCCCCTTGCGCGCGTCGATGAGAGCGATGTCCTGCGGCGTGGTGACGATGACCGCGCCGGTGACCGGCACCTTCTGCGCCAGCGTGAGCTGGATGTCGCCGGTGCCCGGCGGCAGGTCGATGACCAGATAGTCCACGTCGCGCCAGCGCGTGTCCTTGAGCAGCTGCTCGAGCGCCTGCGTCACCATCGGGCCGCGCCACACCATCGGCGTGTCGACGTCGATCAGGAAGCCGATCGAGATCGCCTGGATGCCGTGCCCCATCATCGGCTCGAGCGTCTTGCCGTCGCGCGACTCCGGCCGGCCGGTGATGCCGAGCATCATCGGCTGCGAGGGGCCGTAGATGTCGGCGTCGAGCATGCCCACGGTCGCGCCCTCCGCCGCGAGCGCGAGCGCGAGGTTCGCCGCGGTCGTGGACTTGCCGACGCCGCCCTTGCCCGAGGCCACCGCGATGATGTTCTTCACGCCCGGAACGAGCTTCACGCCCCGCTGCACCGTGTGCGCGGCCACCTTCGACGTGACGTTCACCGTGACGTTGCCGGCGCCGGGGAGCTGCTTGAGCCTTCCGGCGACGAGCCGCCGGATCGGCTCGAACTGGCTCTTCGCCGGATAGCCGAGCTCGATGTCGAGCGACACGTCGGCGCCCGCGACCTTCACGTTCTTCACGGACTTCTGGGTGACGAAATCCTTGCCCGAGTTCGGGTCCACGACCTCCTTCAGGGCGGTCTGGACGTCGGCTTCGCTGATCGGCATCGCGGGAAATCCTCCTGGTGCGTTCGCGGGCGGTCGCTCGCGCCCCGCGCGCGCCGCCCCTCTCGTCAGCGCGGCAGTTTATCACCGCGGGCGTCCCTAAGTCCTTATCCCCACGATAGAATCGGGGGCTTCTCGCAGGATGCCCCCACCGATGCCCCGCCGGCTGCTCGTCACCTCCGCCCTGCCGTATGCCAACGGCGCGATCCATCTCGGCCACCTCGTCGAGTACGTCCAGACCGACATCTGGGTGCGCTTCCAGAAGATGCGTGGCGAGGAGGTGCATTACGTCTGCGCCGACGACACGCACGGCACGCCGATCATGCTGCGCGCCGAGAAGGAAGGCATCAGCCCGGAGGCGCTGATCGCGCGCGTCTACGGGGAGCACACGCGCGACTTCGCCGGCTTCCACGTCGGCTTCGACAACTACCACACGACGCACTCCCCCGAAACGCAGGCGCTCGCGAACGACATCTACCTGAAGCTCGCCGGCGCCGGCCTGATCGAGGTGCGCTCGGTGGAGCAGTTCTACGACCCGGTGAAGGCGATGTTCCTCCCGGACCGTTACATCAAGGGCGAATGCCCGAAGTGCGGCGCGCGCGACCAGTACGGCGACTCCTGCGAGGTCTGCGGGTCGGCCTACACGCCGACCGACCTCGTCGCCCCCTACTCGGTGGTCTCGGGCGCCAAGCCGGTGCGCAAGAGCTCGGACCACTATTTCTTCCGCCTCTCGGACGCCCGCTGCCAGGCGTTCCTCAAGCGCTGGACGCGCTCCGGGACGCTGCAGCCGGAGGCCGCGAACAAGCTCGACGAGTGGTTCCACCAGGGGCTCGCCGACTGGGACATCTCGCGCGACGCGCCCTACTTCGGCTTCGAGATCCCGAACGCGCCTGGAAAGTATTTCTATGTCTGGCTCGACGCGCCGATCGGCTACCTCGGCGCGTTCCGCAACCTCGCCGCGCGGCGGGGTCTCGACTTCGACGCCTGGGTGCGCGCGCCGGCCGCCGGCGACGACGGCATCGAGATGGTCCACTTCATCGGCAAGGACATCCTCTACTTCCACGCGCTCTTCTGGCCGGCGGAGCTCGAGATGGCCGGCTACCGCACGCCGGCGAAGGTCTTCGCGCACGGCTTCCTCACCGTGAACGGCGAGAAGATGTCGAAGTCGCGCGGCACCTTCATCACCGCGGCGAGCTACCTCGGGCTGGGCCTCAACCCCGAGTGGCTGCGCTACTACTACGCCGCGAAGCTCGGGCCCACGATGGAGGACATCGACCTCAACCTCGAGGACTTCGTGGCGCGCGTGAACGCCGACCTCGTCGGCAAGTTCGTGAACATCGCGAGCCGCACCGCGGGCTTCATCACGAAGCGCTTCGGCGGGCGGCTCGCGGCGCCGCGCCACCCGCTGCTCGGGCAGATCCAGGCGGCGGCGCCGCGCATCGCCTCCCTGTACGACGAGCGCGAGTTCGGCAAGGCGGTGCGCGAGACGATGCGCCTCGCGGACCTCGCCAACCAGTACGTGGACCAGGAGAAGCCCTGGGACCTCGCCCGGCAGGCGGGCGACGGCCAGCGCCTGCACGAGGTGTGCACGACCGCCATCAACGTGTTCCGGCTGCTGACCCTCTACCTCAAGCCGGTGCTGCCGAAGCTCGCCGCCGACGTGGAAGCGTTCCTGCGCGTGCCGCCGCTCGCCTGGTCCGACGCCGGCGCCCTCCTCCCCGAGGGCCACGCGATCGGCGCCTACCGGCACCTCATGACGCGCATCGATCCGAAGAGCATCGACGCGCTCGTCGCCGCGAACCGCGAGAGCCTGCAGCCCGCGCCCGTGACGGCGCCTCATTCACAGCAACGCCATGCGGAGGCCAAGGTGCACGCCGAAGAGAAGCACGCGAAACCGATCGCCGAAGCGCCGGCCGCGGCGGCGCCGACCATCTCCATCGACGAGTTCGGCAAGGTCGAGCTGCGCGTTGCGCGCATCGCGAAGGCCGAGCACGTCGAGGGCGCCGACAAGCTCATCCGGCTCACCCTCGACCTCGGCGGCGAAACGCGCACCGTCTTCGCCGGCATCAAGTCGGCCTACGATCCCGCGGCGCTCGAGGGGCGGCTCACGGTGATGGTGGCGAACCTCGCGCCGCGCAAGATGAAGTTCGGCGTGTCCGAGGGCATGGTGCTCGCCGCGAGCGGCGACGGCCCGGGCATTTTCCTCATCGCTCCGGACGCAGGCGCGCAGCCGGGCATGCGCGTGAAGTAGAGTCGGGCTTGCGCGCCGGCCCCCGGTCGGGCGCGACGCCCCATGGCCGAAGCCGCCGCCCGTCCCGCCACCGCCAGCGTCGCGAGCTTCCGCATCGCCGACTTCGCCGGCCGCCCGGTCGCGGAGCAGCTCGCGCTGCGCGAGCGCCTCGACGCCGCGCTCGCGGGCGCGCTCGCGCCGGTGGCCGCGGCCGGGCGCGTCGTCCTCGATGCGGCCGACGGCGCGATCGTCGTCTTCCTCGACTCCGCCGAAGCCGCGCTCCGCGCCGCGGACGCCGCGCGCGCTGCGGCGCTCGCCGCAGCGGTGCCGCTGCGCATCGGGCTCAACGCCGGGCCGGTCGCGGTCGCGCCCGGCTTCGCCGGCGAGCCCACGGTCGTCGGCGACGGCGTCGCGGCGGCGGTGGTCGTCGCGGGCTTCGCGCACCGCGGCACCATCGCGGCCTCGCGGTCCTTCCGCGAGCTGCTCGCGCGCGAAAACCCCGACCTCAAGCCAGCGCTGCGCCCCGCGGGCGAGCGGACCGACGAGCGCCTGCGCACGCACGAGGTGTTCACCTGCGGCGCAGTGCCCCGCGATCCCGGCCGGCGGCGCATGCTGCGCACGGCGGGCATCGCCATCGGCGCGATCCTCGTCGCGGGCCTCTCGGTGCGCGCCGGCCGTCACCTGGTCGCGGCGCGCAGCAAGCCCGCGGTGGTCGCACTCGAGATCACCCCGTGGGCCGAGGTCGTCGTGGACGGCGCGTCGCGCGGGCGCACGCCGCCGACGAAGTCGCTCGCGCTTCCGCCCGGCAACCACACCATCGAGATCCGCCACCCCGGCGCGCGGCCCATCGTCGTCGAGGTGGACCTGAAGGCCGGGGAGGAGACGACCATCCGCCACGCGTTCGCGGCGGCGCCGCCGCCCGCGTCGCCGGTGCGCAACTTCCTGCGGAAGTTCGGGCTGTGACGATCGAGCGGCTCGGGCGCTACGAGGTCCTCGCCGAAGTCGGGCGCGGCGCGATGGGCGTCGTGTACCGCGCGCGCGACCCGGTGCTCGACCGCGTCGTGGCGGTGAAGACCATCATCGTGCCCGCCGACGCCGCCGAGCGTGCCGAGTACGAGGCACGCTTCTTCCAGGAAGCGAAGGCCGCGGGGAGCCTCAACCACCCGGCGATCGTGACGGTGTACGACGCCGGCAACGCCGGCGACGTCGCCTACATCGCGATGGAGTACGTCGACGGCACGGAGCTCCGCGACCTCGCGACCGGGGGTGCGCGCATTCCCGTCGGGCGCGCGCTCCACATCGCCGCGCAGGTCGCCGACGGCCTCGCGTTCGCGCACGAGCGGGGGATCGTCCACCGCGACGTGAAGCCCGCGAACATCATGGTGACCGCCGACGCCCGGGCGAAGATCATGGATTTCGGGATCGCGCGGGTGCGCGCCTCCGACGTGGAGACGAAGACCGGCACGACGCTCGGCTCGCCGCGCTACATGTCCCCGGAGCAGGTCCTCGGCCGCCGCGCCGACGCGCGCTCGGACATCTTCTCGCTCGGCGTCGTGCTCTACGAGCTGCTCGCCGGCGCGCCGCCGTTTTCCGGCGAGGACGTGTCGAGCCTCATGTACGCGGTGGTCCACGCCGAAGCGCCGCCGCCGAGCCGCCTCAATCCCGACGTCCCGCCGATGCTCGACCTCGTCGTCGCCAAGGCGCTCGCGAAAGTGCCGCAGGAGCGCTACCGCGATGCCTCCGAGCTCGCCGCCGACCTGCGCGCCTGCGCGAGGCAGCTTCCGGAGCGCGGCGCCCGCGGCGACGAGCGGACGCTCCCGTTCGCCCCGGCGGCCGATGCGCCGACCGTCATGCTCGCGACCCAAGCGGCTGCCGGGCACGCCACTGCCGAGCCGCCGGCCGAGCCTGCGCCGGTGCGCGGCCTGTCGCGCCGCTTCGACTCGTCGGCGGCGATGCGGCGCCTCGCGGCCGGGCTGCCCGAACCCGGCGTGATCCCGCGCGCCCGTTTCACCGCGACGGCGCGGGAACGGTTCGCGCTGGGGGCGGGTGTTATCATCTCGCTCGCCGCGGCCGCCCTCATCGCGCTCGGCTGAGCGCCCCGCCCCCGGCAGCAGGCCGGGGCGGACGTTCTTCCCGCAATGCTCGCTTTCCGCCCCGCGCTCCTCGACGCCCTGCGCGACTACGACGCGCACAAGTTCGGCCGGGATCTCGGCGCCGGCGTCACCGTCGGCATCGTCGCGCTGCCGCTCGCCATCGCGTTCGCGATCGCGAGCGGCGTCAAGCCCGAGGCGGGGATCTTCACCGCGATCATCGCCGGGTTCCTGATCTCGGCGCTGGGCGGCTCGCGCGTGCAGATCGGTGGCCCGGCCGGCGCGTTCATCGTGATCATCTACGGCATCGTCGCGCGCTATGGGCTCGCGAACCTGCTCATCGCGACCATCGCCGCCGGGGCGCTGCTCTTCGCGATGGGCGCCGCGCGGCTCGGCGGGTTCGTGCGGTTCATCCCCGTGGCCGTCGTGATCGGGTTCACCAACGGCATCGCGGTCCTGATCGCGCTCTCGCAGGTGCGGCCCGCCCTCGGCCTGCAGGCAGACAACCTTCCCGCCGACTTCGTCGGCATGCTGGGCGGGATCTGGCGGGCGATCGGCACCGCCAACCCGTACGCGATCGGGATCTTCGCGGTGTCGCTCGCGCTCGTCGTGGCCTGGCCGAAGTCGTATGCCCCGAACGCGGCCGCCTGGCGGCGCTGGGTGGCCAGGGTACCGGGGACGATCGTCGTGCTCGTGCTCACGACGCTGTTCGTGACGCTCGCGCACGCCGACGTCGAGACGATCGGCTCGAAGTTCGGCGGCATTCCGCGCGCACTGCCGGCGTTCGCACTGCCGGCGTTCAGCTGGGAAACGGTGCGCCTGCTGCTGCCGCCGACCATCACGATCGCGCTCCTCGGCGCGATCGAGTCGCTCCTCTGCGCGCGCGTCGCCGACGAGCTCGCGCACGACCGCCACGACCCGAACCAGGAGCTGATGGCGCAGGGCGTCGCCAACTTCGTCACGCCGTTTTTCGGCGGCATCCCCGCGACCGGCACCATCGCGCGGACGGTGACGAACATCCGCAGCGGCGCGGCGACGCCCGTCGCCGGCATCGTGCACGCGGCGACGCTGCTCGCGATCGTGCTCGCCGCCGCGCCGCTCGCGGAGAACGTGCCGCTCGCGGCGCTCGCCGGCATCCTCGCGTTCGTCGCCTACAACATGGGGGAGTGGCGCGAGTTCGCGCGCCTGCGGCGCTTCAACATCACCTACCGGACGGTCCTCCTCACCACGTTCTTCCTCACGGTGGTGTTCGACCTGACCATCGCCGTCGAGGTCGGCCTCGCGCTCGCGGCGCTGAACTTCATCTACCGCATGTCGAGCCTCACCCGCGTCGAGCACGTGCCGCTCTCGCTCGAAACGGTCTCGGGCGCCTCGAGCCGGATCGAGGCGCACCGCGTCTACGGGACGCTGTTCTTCGGCGCCGTCGGGAAGATGGAGGGGCTGCTCGACCCGAAGCGGCCGCAGCCGAAGGTCATGATCCTCGACCTCTACCAGCTCGTGAACCTCGACTCCACCGGGCTCGATGCCCTCGAGAAGCTGCACGCGAGCCTCGCGCGAAACGGCAGCCATCTCGTGCTCGCGGGCGTGAACGAGCAGCCGCGCTCGATCATCGAGCGTTCGGGCTTCGCCGACGCCCTCGGCCGCGACAACCTGCAGCCCGACCTGAGCGCGGCCGTGTCGCGCGCGAAGGTGCTGCTCGCCGACTGAGCCGGCCGACCCGGACGCCGCCCCGGTGACGCCTCTCTCCCTCGGATTCGTCGGCTGGTTCTACGCGCTCTTCAGCGCGCTCGTCCTCGCCCTGGGCGCGCTGCTCGTCATGTCGCTGCACCGCTCGGGCGAGCTCGCGCGGCGACAGCTCGAGCGCAGCGTCGTGAACGACGCCGCGCTCTTCGGCATCTGGATCTTCGGCCTCGCCGGCGGCGTCGGCGTGATCCTGATGAAGCCCTGGGGGCGCGACGTGCTCGAGTTCTTCTGCTGGACGCTGCTCGTGCTCGTGCTCACCTCGGCCGGCGCGCGGCTGCGGGCGCTGAAGAGGGCTGCCGACGGGCCGGTCAACTGGTTCACCGCGGTAGCGGGCGCCGCGGTGGTCGTCGTGCCGATCGTCGCCCTCTGCGCGGCGACGATCGTGACCCTGCGCAGCGAGGCCGCGCTCGCGGCCTTCGGCGGCCGCTGAGGCCGCACACGAAACGGGGCGCCGAGGGCGCCCCTTACCCGCGTCGAACGGCCGCGCTCAATGAGCTGATCCGGCAGGGGGCCATACCCCCTCCCGAATCCCGCCCCCAGCGACGTGGGGCGCGCACCCCCTGGCGAAGCCGACCCGCAGCGAGCTCGTCGCCATCGTTGCGGCGTCCTGCGTTGCGCTTCAGGGGCGCACCACCGCCCAGCCCTGCTTCTGCTTCTCGATGATCTCGACGACGCCAGCCCTCACGTAGCCGATCTTCGGGTGCATGTCGGCCCTGGTGAGCTTCTGGCCGCGCATGGTGTTCTCACACATCAGGACCTGCGTCCCGTCGCCGAGCGCGTCGTCGACGCGGTTCGCGAGCGGCGAGTCGAACTTGAGGAGCCCCGAGCCGTTGCCGAAGACGACGAGCTCGATGTCCACCTTGTCCTTCCCGTATTCGGCCTGGATGTTGCGGATGACGTTGAGCGCCTGGTTCCAGGTCTTCGGGTCGCCGTCGCTCACCTGGATTACCACGCCCTGCTTCCCGGTGGCCTGGGCGAGCGCGGCACCCGGCGCCGCGAAAAAGGCGAGGAGCGCGGCGGCGAGGGCGGCAAGGATACGAGCGGACGAAAGCTTCACGTGGACCTCCTGGTGAGGATGACGGGATCCGCCTCTTGCTCGATTGCCGGCCCGCCGCCGGGCGGCTGCCGCGGGCCGGAGCGCTGCGGCTTCAGGTACGCGTAGCCTTCGCGCTGCTGCAGTGCGGGCCCGCGGGAACAAGGGGGCACGCCCCCTTGCAGATCCCCCGTTCCAGAGGCAGCAGCGCTCATGGCTTCAGGTACGCGTAGCCTTCGCGCTGCTGCAGTGCGGTGATCTGGCCCACCCCCGAGGGCACGAACGTCGCTTCCTCGATGAACTGGCTCTTGGTGAGCTTGCGGTTGCGCAGCGTGATCTCGCAGACCTGGAACTCGACGCCGCGCGCCTTCAGGTCCTGCACCGCGACCTCGTAGGGGTTGCCGTTCTTGTCCTTGGCGTCCTTCATCAGGAAATCGACGCCGCGCGCGTGCGTGACGACGACGATCTTCGCTTTCGGGTTCACTTCCAGGTGGTTGTTGATGTTGCGCAGGCCGTCCGTGGCCTGCTCGAGGCCCTGGTTCAGGTGGTAAACGACCTTGTCCTGCCCGGCATTCCCGGGATGGCCGATGCTCGCGCATCCGGCGAGCATGGCGATGGCGGTGAGCGCTGCAGCGGCGAATGTCTTCATGGGGTGCTCCTCTCCTGGTGGACCAAACCGCCGCCGCCTTCTTCCGGGCGGCTCGCGGGCTGCGACAGGTTGCTATGATCGCAGCCCCGCGACAATCAGCGCTATTGATCGGGCGATCAATTTATTGGCCTGCGGCATGGCGAAGCTCCTCCGCATTCACGGGCGCGTGCAGGGCGTCGGCTTCCGCGAGTCGCTGCGCTGGGAGGCCGAGCGGCTCGGCCTGACCGGCTGGGTGCGCAACCGCCGGGACGGGACGGTCGAGGCAGCGATCGACGGCGCGCCAGACGCGGTGCGCGTGCTGGTCGAGTGGTGCCGTGCCGGCCCGCCGGGCGCGCGCGTCACCTCGCTCGAGGTCCGCGACATCGAAGGCGGCTTCTCCGGCTTCGAGCGGCTGCCGACGGAGTGAGGATGAGGATCCAGGATCGAGGGCTGGGTCGCGCGTTCTGTCCTCCGTCCTCAGTCCCCAGTGCTCTGTCCTCTAATCAGGCGAAGAGCCGCTCCAGCCGTGCGGCGTAAGCGGCCGCGGCGGCGTCGCCCTCGCGCGGTGCCCAGGGCGCGAGGTCGGCGGGCGACGGCGGCACGTACGGCCCGGCCTTCGCCTCGAACATGACCGTGCCCGGCGTGAGCGCGACGAGGCTGTGCCAGGTGCCGGCCGGGAGGTTCGCCCCCACGCTGTCCCCGCCCGGCTCGAGGAGCCGGGTCGCGGCGATCCCGCCGGCGCCGTCGAAGACCACCAGCCCGAGCCGTCCGCGCAGGCAGAGGATCGTTTCGTCGCGCGCCGGATCGAGGTGCCGGTGCGGCACGACGTACGAGCCCGGCTCGATCGCGTTGAGGAGGCGATGGCACGTCTCGGCGAGATCGCCGTGGAAATTGCGGTTCCGGCGCCGGCGCGGCGCGGCCGCCGCCGCCGCCGAGAGCGCGTCGAGCAGGGCGCGGTCGATCGCCGTGACGCCGCTCATGCGTACACGACCTCCACGTTGCCCGGCCTGAGCCACTCGGTGAGCGAGTCGAGCAGCGCGTCGTCGGGCCGGACGCGCCACTCGTCGCCGAGCCGCACCTCGCACTCCGCGTCGGCGGTCCGGTAGCGGATCTGCACCGGCAACGGCCCGTCGCGGTAGGGCGCGAGCAGCTGACGGAGCTTCTGCGCGCCCGCCGGCGCCCGGGCCCCCGAGACCTCGCCGTTCATGCAAAGGCGCAGCCCCCGGGCGTACCGGGCGCGCGCCGCCGCGAGGTCGTACACGCGCTCGGCGGTGATGCGCGTGAAGGTGTCCTCGCCCCCCTCCTCGCCGCCCGAGCGCCGGAACTGGCGGATCTTCGCCTCCACGACGAGCACGGCATCCTCGCGCACGACGTTCCGGCATTGGTCGAAGACCTCGCTGTACACGGTGACCTCCTGCGTCGCCGTGCCGTCGCCGAGCGTGAGGATCAGCATCCGCCCGGTCGCGGTGCGCTGCCAGCGGATCGCGTCCACGATCCCCGCGAGCAGGACCGTGCGCGTCCCGTCCTCGCCGCTTCCCGCCGTCGGGACCACGCGGGCGAGCGTCGTGCGGCAGAAGTGCTGGATCTCGGCCCGGTACGCGGCGAAGGGATGGCCCGAATAGTAAAACCCGAGCGCCGCCTTCTCCTCGGCGAGGCGCTGGCGCTCGTCCCACGGCTCGCACGCGACGAGCGCGAGGCGCTCGACGGCGGGCGCGTCGGCGCCGCCGAAGAGGCTCGCCTGCTGCGCGTCGCGCTCGGCCTGCTCGGCCGCCTCCATGGCGCGCCCGACGGAGGCGAGCAGGCTTGCGCGGTGCGGGCCGAGCCCGTCGAAGGCCCCCGCGCGCACCAGCGCCTCGATCGCGCGGCGGTTCACGAGGCGTTTGTCCACGCGCCTGCAGAAGTCGAAGAGATCGGCGAACGGGCCGCCCGACTCGCGCGCCCTGAGGATCGTCGCGATCGCGGCTTCGCCGGTGCCCTTGACCGCGCCGAGCCCGTAGCGGATGGTCCGGGCGTCCACCGGCACGAACCGGTATTCCGAGGCGTTGATGTCCGGCGGCAGGATCGCGAGCCCATTCGCCCGCGCGTCGTCGTGGAACGCGCGCACCTTGTCGGTGTCGTCCATGACCGCCGAGAGGTTCGCGGCCATGAACGCGGCCGCGTGGTGCGCCTTCATGTACGCGGTCTGGTAGGCCACCAGCGCGTAGGCCGCGGCGTGCGACTTGTTGAAGCCGTAGCCGGCGAACTTCTCCATGAGGTCGAAGAGCTGGTTCGCGCGCTCGCGCGCGAGGCCGTTCTTCGCCGCCCCGGCCGCGAACACCTCGCGGTGCTGCGCCATCTCCTCGGGCTTCTTCTTGCCCATCGCACGCCGCAGCAGGTCGGCCGCGCCGAGCGTGTAGCCGCCGATCACCTGCGCGATCTGCATCACCTGTTCCTGGTAGACCATGATCCCGTAGGTCTGAGCGAGGATCGGCTCGAGGCGCGGGTCGGGATACACGACCGGCTTGCGACCGTGCTTGCGCTCGATGAAGTCCGGGATCAGGGCCATCGGCCCCGGGCGGGAGAGCGCCACCAGCGCGATCAGGTCCTCGAAGCGGTCCGGCTTCGCCGCCACCAGCATCTTGCGCATGCCCGGCGATTCGAACTGGAACACGGCGGTGGTGTTCGCCGTCGCGAACACGCGGTAGGCGTCGCGGTCGTCGAGCGGCAGCGACTCGAGCGAAAGGGTCGAGGCCGGGTCGAGCCGCTTCACGAAGCGCAGCGTCCAGTCGAGGATGGTGAGCGTCGTGAGGCCGAGGAAATCGAACTTCACCAGCCCGATCGCCTCCACGTCGTCCTTGTCGAGCTGGCTCACGACGCTCTCGGTGCCCGGGGCCGCGTAGAGCGGGCAGAAGTCGGTCAGCTTGCCGGGCGCGATCAGCACGCCGCCCGCGTGCATGCCGACGTTGCGGGTGAGGCCCTCGAGCTGCTCGGCGAGCGCGAGCAGCGCGCGCGTGTCCTCCTCGTTCTCCTCGCGCTCCTTCAGGCGCGGCTCCATCTCGCGTGCCATCGCGAGCGTGATCAGCTTCCCGGGCTGGAACGGAATGAGCTTAGCGAGCTCGTCGGTGCGGCCGTAGCCCCAGTCCATCACCCGGCCGACGTCGCGCACGACCGCCTTCGCCGCCATGGTGCCGAACGTCGCGATCTGCGACACCGACTCCGCGCCGTATTTCCTGCGCACGTAGTCGATCACGCGGTCGCGGCCGTCCTGGCAGAAGTCGATGTCGAAGTCGGGCATCGACACGCGCTCGGGATTGAGGAACCGCTCGAACAGGAGGTCGTAGGCGAGCGGGTCGAGGTCGGTGATGCCGAGCGCGTAGGCGACGAGCGATCCGGCCCCCGAGCCGCGCCCGGGGCCGACCGGGACCCCGTTCGTCTTCGCCCAGTTGATGAAGTCCGCGACGATCAGGAAGTAGCCGGCGAAGCCCATCTGCGAGATCGTGCTCGCCTCGAACGCGAGCCGTTCGCGGTAGCGCGGCGCCTCGCGGGCGCGCACCGCAGGATCCGGGTAGAGCCTCTCGAGGCGCCGCGCGAGCCCGGCTTCGGCGCTGCGCACGAGGTATTCGTCGAGGCTCGTGCCCGCGGGCGTGGGGAAGGCCGGCAGCTTCGATCTTCCTAGCTCCAGGACGAAGTTGCAGCGCTTCGCGATCTCGACCGCGTTGGCGAGCGCCTCGGGCAGATCGGCGAAGAGCCCGGCCATCTCGGCCTGGGTCTTGAAGTAGCAGTCGGGCGTGAAGGCGCGCGGGCGACGCTGGTCGGAGAGGATGTAGCCCTCGGCAATGCACACGCGCGCCTCGTGCGCGGTGAACTCCTCCCGCTTAAGGAATTGCACGGGATGCGTGGCGACGACCGGGAGCCCGGTGCGCCCCGCGAGCGCGACCGTGGCGTCGGCGAGCGCGGCCGCTTCCCGGCCGCCGGCGCGCTGCACTTCGAGGTAGAAGGCGTCGGGAAAGAACGCCGCCCACTCGCGCGCGAGCCGCTCCGCGGCCGCTGCGTTGCCGGCGGCGAGCGCCTGGCCGACTTCCCCCGCGGGTCCGCCGGAGAGAGCGATCAGCCCCTCGCCCCCGCCGTCCGCAAGCCACGCGCGCGCGATCTCCGCGCGGCCCCGGTGCTGGTTCTTGAGCCACGCGTCGCTAAGCAGCTCGCACAGGCGCAGGTAGCCGGCGCGATTGCGCGCGAGCAGCAGCAGGCGCGACGGCCGGTCGCGCTCGGCCTCGTTCGCGATCCACACGTCGGCGCCGATGATCGGCTTCACGCCGGCGGCGCGCGCGGCCTTGTAGAACTTGACCATCCCGAACAGGTTGGCGAGGTCGGTGACCGCGAGCGCACCCATGCCGTCGGCTGCCGCGCGCGCGACGGCGTCGTCGATGCGCACCATCCCGTCGGTGATCGAGAACTCCGTGTGCAGGCGCAGGTGGACGAAGCTGGGAGCGGGCATGGCAGGAGCGGACTGCGGGCGCAAAGTTTAGCACCGCGCGCGCGGCGCACCCGGCGCCGGGCGACGCTCGTGTATCCTGCGAACGAGAGGAGTTCACGCATGCGCCACGCACTCGCGCTCGCCCTCGCCGCCGCGCTCGCCGCCGCGGCGTTGGCGGCGCACGCCGCATCGACGCTCTACCGCGTCGTCCGCTCCGACGGCACCATCGTGTACACGAACGAGCGCGTGCCCGGCGCGACGCCGGTGAGCCGCGACGACGTCCCGCCGCCGCCGCCCGAGCCGCCAGCGTCAGCAGCCCAGCCCGCGGGCGCCGCCCCGCCATCGGCGCCGGCATCGCGCGACGACGCGCGGCCGCCACGCGGGAAGCCCGCACCGCGTTGAGGCGTTCGCGGCGCGCTATGATGCGCGCGAGCCATCCACGAGACCGCCCGCCGTCCATGAGCATCCGCCTGCTTCCCGCCCTGCTGGCCGCCGCCGCGATCGCGTCGTCGGCCGCCGCACAGAGCATCTTCAAGTACGTGATGCCCGATGGCCGCGTCGTGTATTCCGACAAGCCGGTCGCGGGAGGGCGTCTCGACGAGACGCTGGAGCGTGCGCAGCCCCCGGATCCCGCCGCGGTCGCGGCCGCGCGCGCGCGTCAGGCCGAGCGCGAGAAGGCGCTCGCGGAAGCGGCCGCCCGGCGCGCGCAATCGCTGCAGGAGGCCGAGGACGACTTGCGCACCTGGAGCCGCCGGCTCGAGGAAGCGCGCGCGCGGCTCGAAGCGGGGCGGGAGCCGCTTCCCGGCGAGCGCACCGGCATCGTCTATCAAGGCCGGTCGCGCCTGAACGACGATTACTGGGCGCGGCAGGAAGCGAACGAGGCCGCGGTCGCGGAGGCCGAGGCGCGCGTCGCGCAGGCCCGCAGTACGCTCCGGTCGCTGCGCTGACGGCGCGCCGCGCGGCGTTGCAGCCGATGGTCGCGGCCGACGCTGCCCGACCGCGCACGATCGCCTTCGTCGCGCTGCTCGCCGGCGCGGCCGCGATCGCCTTCGCGCCGATCTTCGTGCGCCTCGCCGACACCGGGCCGGTGGCGAGCGCGTTCTGGCGCACCGCGCTCGCCGTGCCGTTCCTCTGGTTCTGGGCGCACCTCGCGGAGCACGGCAGGACGGAGCGCGCGCCGCTGCCGGCGGGCCCGATCGCCCTGGCGGGATTCTTCTTCGCGGGAGACCTCGCCGTCTGGCATGTCTCGATCCTCTTCACCTCGGTCGCGAACTCGACGCTGCTCGCGAACTTCGCGCCCATCTTCGTCACCCTGGGCGGGTGGCTCGTACTCGGGCAGCGGGTGACGCGCCTCTTCCTCGCCGGGATGCTCACCGCGCTCGCGGGGGCGACCGTGCTGATCGGGCCGAGCTTCGCCGCCGGCGGCAGGGCGCTGGCGGGCGACGCGCTCGGCGTCGTGACGGCCGTGTTCTACGGCGCTTACATGCTCGCGATCGCATTCGCGCGCGGCAGCGCCTCGACCGCCGCGATCATGGCGCGCAGCACCACGATCACCGCGCTCGTGCTCTTCCCGCTCGCGCTCGCCATGCCGGGCGCGTTCTGGCCGCAGCGCGCGGCCGGCTGGCTGCCGCTTCTCGGCCTCGCGCTCGTCTGCCAGACCGGCGGGCAAAGCCTGATCGCCTACGCGATGAGGATCCTGCCGGCGTCGTTCTCGTCGGTGAGCCTACTCGCGCAGCCGGTGCTCGCGACGGTCTACGCCTGGCTGATCCTCGCCGAGCCGATCGGCGCGGCCCAGGCGGCCGGCGCCGCGATCGTGCTGGCGGGCATCTACCTCGCGCGGCGGGGGAGCTGAACGCCGGCTCCGTGCACGGCGCGCGGTCGCGTCAGCTCGCCGATCCCATCTGCGACTGCAGGTAGTTCTGCACGCCCACTTCGGCGATCAGGCTCTCCTGCGTCTCGAGGAAGTCGATGTGCTCCTCCTCCGACTCGAGGATGCCCTCGAGGATCTCGCGTGAGACGTAGTCGCCGACTTTCTCGCAATGCGCGATCGCGGCCTTGAGATCCACGTGGCCGGCGCGCTCGAGCTTCAGGTCGCAGGCGATCGCCTCGGGCACGGTCTCACCGATCAGGAGCTTTCCGAGGTCCTGCAGGTTCGGCAGCCCCTCAAGGAAGAGGATGCGCTCGACCAGCCGGTCGGCGTGCTTCATCTCGTCGACCGATTCCTTGTACTCGTGGTCGGCGAGCCGCTTGTACCCCCAGTTCGCGAACATGCGCGCGTGCAGGAAGTACTGGTTGATCGCGGTGAGCTCGTTGAAGAGGATCTTGTTGAGGTGCTCGATGACCTGCTTGTCGCCTTTCATGCGGCTGCCTCCTGCTGGGGACGCGGCCCGCGCGTCTGACGACAGGTCACGTCGCGCCGCGGCTCAGGCGCGCATGGTACGCGCGCGCGGCGCGCAGGGGAAACCGGCTACGCGCGCGCGGCGGGCTGCGACCGGCCGCAGGCCAGGGCGCACTCGGCGAGGATCTGCTCGGCGGTTGCGGCGCATCGACCGCAACACGCGGCCACGCCCAAGCTCGCGCGCAGATCGTCGAGGCTGGCGACGCCGAGGTCGGCGCATTGCCGGATCTCCCGGTCGGAGACGGCTTGGCAGACGCAGACGAACATGGGGTCCTCGTGCAGGTGCTGCGTTTAATCGCGAACCATTATCATTCAATTCCGGAGAGATTGCAACCGTGCAAGGGTCCCGGCCAGGGTTCGGACACCGCCTCCACCACGCTGTTAAACAAAGAAGTTTTTTCATCGCCTGGCATCGGTCGCCGAGGCGCGGCTTGACGCATTTGTTGCGAACGATTATTGTTTACTGCATGCATCGAAGCCCGCCCCCCAAGCCTGACGCCGCTTCCGCCTCGCCAGCGCGTGCGCCGGTCCCGCGGGTCTCGAGTCACGCCCTCCTCGGCGAGCGAGGCGAGCTCGTGATCGTCCATCGGGGCCGCGAGTACCGCTTGCGGATCACCCAGAACGGCAAGCTGATCCTCACCGCCTGACACCGTCGCCGCGCACGCCGGGTGCGGCGGCGCCGCGACTAGCGCCCGTCCGGCAGGGTCACGAAACCGATCCGCGGCAACCCCGCCTTCGCCGCGTCCGACATCACCTCCGCGACCCGCTCGTAGGCGGTCGTGCGATCGGCGCGGATGTGCAGCTCCGGCTGGGGGTGCTGCCGCGCCGCGAGCGCGAATCGCCGCGCGACCTCCTCGCGCGGCAGCGCTTCGCCGTTCCACAGGAGCTCGCCCGATGCGCGCACCGCGAGCTGAATGTTCTCGGGCGGCGTCAGATTCTGCGCGCTCGATGCCCGCGGGAGCTCGACCTTCACCGCGTGGGTGAGGAGCGGCGCCGTGATGATGAAGATCACGAGCAGCACCAGCATCACGTCGATGAGCGGGATCATGTTGATCTCCCCCATTGGCTGACCGCCGTCCCCGGGCCGCCGGAAGCCGCCGAACGCCATGGTCAGCCCTCCGCCTGCGCCACGCGCGGCAGCGGCTGGATGCCCGCCGCGGGCACGGCCGGCGCGACGGTCTCGCCCGCGCGCGCGCCGGTCGACGCGAACGCGAATACGTCGTGCGCGAACCCATCGAGCTCGGCGAGCAGCATCCGGTTCGACCGCACGAGCGCGTTGTAGGCGAGCACCGCCGGGATGGCCACGGCGAGGCCGGCCGCGGTCATCACCAGCGCTTCGCCGACGGGACCGGCGACCTTCTCCAGCGTGCCCTGGCCCGAGAGGCCGATCGCGACCAGGGCGTGGTAGATGCCCCAGACCGTGCCGAACAGCCCGACGAAGGGCGCGGCAGACCCGACCGAAGCGAGCACCGTGAGCCCGGACTCGAGGCGCGCGGTCGTGCGCTCGATCGAGCGACGCAGCGCGCGCGTGAGGTACTCGTCTGCGGCGCCGGCGTCGATCAGGCGCTCGCCGCCACGGCGCGCATGCTGCTCGACCGCGGTGAACGCATCGTGGGCGAGCGCCGAGAACGGGTCGTGCGCGCCCTGCGCGTGGATGCGCCCGTGCACCTCGGCGAGGTTCGCGGCGGCCCAGAAATCGCTCAGGAAGCGGCGGCTGCGCTTGCGCGTGCCGGCGACCTGCATCGCCTTGGTCAGGATGAGGTACCAGGTCGCGACGGACATGGCGAGGAGCAGGGCGAGCACGAACTTCCCGACCCCGTCGGTCTGGGCGAGGAAGTGGACGAGTCCGAGTTGGGGTTCCATGGGGATTCACCCTTTCAAGCTGAACGAGATCGGGACGAGGACCCACGCGGCGACGGCGCGGTCGCCCTGCTTCGCGGGCACGAACTTCCACTTGCGCACGGTCTCGAGCGCGACCTCGTCGAGCCGCGGAAAGCCCGACGAGGCACGCAGCTCGACGCGGGCGGGCAGTCCTTCCGGATCGACGAGGACGCGCACCACCACCTTGCCTTCCTCGCCGAGGCGGCGGGACATCGACGGATAGGCCGGCGCAGGGTTGTGCAGGTAATCGGCGCTGAAGCTCGGCGGCACGAGCGCCGCTTGCCCCGGCGGGGCCGAGGACGCCGGCTCCGGCGCAGGCGCCACCTCCGCCGCGCGCGTCGCCGAAGGCTGCACCGGCGACGCCGCCGCGGGAGCGGGCGCCGCCGTCAGCACCGGCGCGGTGTCGGGCTTCGGCGCGCGGGGTCGCTCGGGCTTCACGGCCGGCTTCGGCTTCTGCGGCTCGGCCGACGTCGGGGGCGCGCCGGGCGCCTCGGGGCTCACGAAGCTCACGAACACGGGGCTCGCCGCGACGAGCGCCTGCCGCACCGGCGCGAGCGAGACGAGCGCCGCGATCGCCGCCGCGTGCGCTGCGATCACGATCGCGAGGTTTCCGTAGCGGACGCTCATGCGTCGGCCCACATCCGCAACAGGTTGTGGTACGTGCTCGTGAGCGAGACCACGGCCGCGTTGTCGCCGACGGACTCGCGCAGGGAGAGGATCGCCATGTCCAGGTCGAACAGCAGCCGCCGGCGCTCCGTCTCGCGCACCATGCTCTCCATCCAGAAGAAGGAGGCGATGCGCGCGCCGCGCGTGACCGGCTCGACGCGGTGGATGCTCGAAGAGGGGTAGAGGATCATGTCGCCCGCGGCGAGCTTCACCGCGTGCGCGCCGTAGGTGTCCTCGATCACGAGCTCGCCGCCGTCGTATTCCCCGGGGTCGGCGAGGAAGAGCGTCGCCGAGAGGTCGGTGCGGATGCGCTCGCCGCTCGCGGCGACGGTGCGCACGGCGTTGTCGACGTGGTTGCCGAACGCGTTGGCGCGGCCCTCATAGCGGTTGAAGAGCGGCGGGAAGATCCGCTTCGGCAGCGCCGCGGTGAAGAAGAGCGCGCTCTTCGCCAGGCCCTCGGAGACGATGGCGCGGGCGGCTCGCGCCTCGGGCGAGTCCTCCGGCAGCTGCAGGTTGTTCTTGACCCGCTCGGACTGCGTGCCGGCGGTGATGCGGCCGTCGGCCCAGGCAGCGCGCGCGAGGATCTCGCGGCAGCGCACGACGTCGGCCTTGGAGAGGACCTCGGGGATGGCGATCAGCATCAGTCGTACCTGAGCTCGAGGGTGAGCTGCACCGCGCGCAGCGTGCCCGGGACGGTGTGGCCCTGGTACACGCCCTCGTAGTAGCGCGCGTTGAAGAGGTTGAGCAGGTTGAGCCGCAGCGCGTAGAAGCGCTGCTCGTAGGCGAGCATCGCGTCCCAGCGGGTGTAGCCGGGGACGACGTTGGTGTTGGTGGCGTTGGCGTAGCGGTCGCCCACGCCGTAGAACCCGCCGCCGACGCGCCAGCCCTCGGGCAGCCGGTAGGTGGTCCAGACGTTGTAGGTGTAGCTCGGGGTGTTGATCGGCACCATGCCCTGCGTGTTCGCCTGCTGGCCCGAGGCCTGGTCGATCTTGGCGCGCATCAGCGCGCCGCCCGCGAAGACCTCCCAGTTCGGCGTGAGCCGGCCCGCCGCCTGGATCTCGATGCCGTCGGTGTGGCGCTTGCCGGAGAGCAGCGAGAGGTTCGGGATCGAGAGGTCGGTGTTGCGCTCGTTCGTCTTCTCGGTGCGGAAGACCGCCGCGGCGAGCGACAGGTTGCCGTCGAAGGCCTCCCACTTGCCGCCGAGCTCGAGGTTGCGGCTTTCCTCGGGCGGCGTGTTGGCGGTGCGGTCGTCGAGCGCGTAGAGCTCGCCCGACGGGTTGAAGGCGGTGCCGTAGGCGAGGTAGTAGGACTGGTAGTCGCTCGGCTGGAAGAGGAGCCCGGTGCGGTAGCTCCACACGCGGTCGGTCCGGTTGAGGTCGCCCTGCGGCAGGGGCCGGTCGTAGTCGGCGCGGAAGTTGTCCCAGCGTGCGCCGAGCATCAGCGACCACTGCGGCAGGAACCGGATGATGTCCTGCGCGTAGAGCCCGACCGTCCCGGCGTCGAAGTAGACGTCGCCCGTGCGCGTGCGCGAGGTGAAGTAGTTGGGCGGCAGGGGCGGGTAAGGGTTCGGGTTGCCGACGGTCGTCGGCGGGTTCGCCACGGACCCGACGTTCGTCCACCGGTGCACGTCCTCGCGCAGGACCTCGACGCCCGCGAGCACCCAGTGCTGGACCGTGCCGGTCACGAACCGGGTGGTGAAGTCACTTTGCAGCGTGAGCGTCTGCTCCTCGGCGCCGCGCGCCTGCCGCTGCCGGTTCACCGCCGTGCTGTCGGTGATCTGGGCGGGATTGCCGGCGAGCCGCGGCGCCGTCGCCCAGAGGTCGCGCTTGTAGGTGCCCTGGCGCAGCACCGTCTTGAGGTTCGTGTCCGGCGAGAAGCGGTGGATCCAGCTCGCCGTCGCGATGCCCGCGGTGTCGCGCTGGTAGTCGGCGTTCGCGAGCCCGTAGAAACGCGTGACCGGCACGTCGAGCGGACGGCCCTGGAAGAACGGCACGCCGTAGTCGGGCAGGCCCTCGTAGTCGAGGTAGAAGTAGGCGAGGTAGAACTCGTCGCGCGTGCCGATGCCCCAGCGGACCGCGGGCGCGATGCCCCAGCGCCGGACGAACACCTCGTCGCGCGAGCTCTCGGCGTTGGTCCCCATGACGTTCAGCCGGACCGCGGCGTTCTCGCCGACGAGCTTGTTCAGGTCGGCCACGGCGCGCGCATAGCTGTAGTTTCCGACCGTGAGGCTCGCCGTGTACTGGTCCTGCAGCACCGGCTGCTTGCTCACCTGGTTGACGATGCCGCCGGTCGACCCGCGCCCGAAGATCATGGACGCGGCGCCGCGCAGCACGTCCACCTGCTGCAGGTTGAATAGATCCCGCTCGTACTGCGCGTTGTCGCGGATGCCGTCGAGGTACAGGTCGCCGACGGCCGAGTAGCCGCGGATCGTGAAGTTGTCGCCGATGCGGCCGCCCTCCCCGGCGTTGAACGTGAGCCCGGGAACGTTGCGCAGCGCCTCGCGCAGCGTCGTGGCGTTCTGGTCCTGCCAGAGCGTCTCTGGGACGATGGTGAGCGACTGCGGCACGTCCTTCGCCAGCTGCTCGAGCTTCCCGACCGACGTGATGCCGGGCTGGTAGCTGCCGGGCTCGCGATCACGCTCGCTGCGGACGTTCACGGTGGGCAACGTGGTTTCCTTCGCGGAGACGGCGGCATCGCCCGCGGTTTGCGCAACAGCCACCGACGGCGCGAGCGCGACGCCGCCGAGAAGTGCCCCGAGCGGCAGCAGGCGGCCGAAGGGCCGCGACGGCGGCGCGACTCGCGCTGCCACGCCCACCTGCCCTGGTTGAACCCGTCTTCCCGACGCTCGCCGTGCGCGCCGCAACTGCCGCTCCATCGCCTTTCTCCCCTTGGTGCCTGGTCAACGAACGATCGGCGGGCGACCTGGCGGGAAGGCTGGGTGGCGCGATCCGGTCAAGGCGCGCACGGCCATCGCGCGCGCTCCGACGAATGCGGGGAAGAAGCGCCGCACCGTCCGCGCATGGCACGATCGGCAGGCCTTCGGACGTGGGCATGGATCTCCCCGGGTCGTCTTGTTCTTGGCTGGCTGCCCGGGAGGGTGGCTGGCGGGCGCCGGCAGGCCCTTGGACCTGCTAGCGAATGCGAACGATTCGCATTATAATGGCCGTGCGTCGGGATGGTCAACACGCCGGGTGCATGGCCTGGGGAGCACAGCGCGGCTTTTGACCGCAGCCGAGGCGGGCAGCCGGGTCACCCGCCGGCGCCCTGCCGCGTTGGCCGCCCGTTCAAGGTTATGACGGCGCCCCCCGCACGAGAGGATGCGCAATGTTCAGCACCGCCATGATCACCCTGCGGGAAGGCATCGAAGCCTTCCTGATCGTCGCCATCGCGCTCGCCTACCTGCGACGCACCGGGCGGGAGCACCTCGTGCCCGCCGTCATCTCCGGCATCGTCGCCGGCGTGCTCCTGAGCTTCGTCGCCGGCTACTTTTTCGGGCAGGCGGAAAACAAGCCCTTCTGGGAGGGGACGCTCGCTGCCGTGGCGGCCGTGCTCGTCGCCTCCCTGACCGTTTACATGTGGCGCACCGCGAAGCGCATGCGCGCCGACATCGGGGAACGGCTCGAGGCCGCATCGGCGAGAGGGGGCGGGGCCGCCTGGATCGGCGTCTTCGCCTTCGTGCTCCTGATGATCGTGCGCGAGGGGATGGAGACCGCGCTGCTCATCTCGGTGCAGCTCTTCCAGGAGGACTCGGGCGCGATCCTCGCGGGCGCGCTCGCAGGCACCGCGGGCGCGGCGTTGCTCGCCTGGGCCTGGTCGCGCTACGGGCAGCGCGTGAATCTGCCGCGCTTCTTCCAGGTCACCGCGGTCTTCCTGCTCCTCTTCTCGGTCCAGCTCGCCGTCTACGCCTTCCACGAGTTCACCGAGGGCGGCGTCGTGCCGGGACTCGACAACGAGTACTGGCACCTCGCCACGGAGCCCTACGGGCCGGAGGGGCAGTACGGCGAGTGGCTCACCTACGGCATGGTGCTCGTGCCGCTGGCGTGGCTCCTCCTGGCCTCGCTTCGCGACCGGGCCCACGCGCCCCGCCTCGGAAAGTCGCGCACCGCGTGATCCGCCGGGTCGGCCGGCGGCGCAGGATCGCGCGTCAGTAGCAGGTGAAGAGGACGCGCCGCTCGCCGTCGCGACGCTCGAGCTCGATGCACTCGAGCGCCCGGCCGGGCCCGCGACCCTCGCGCCTGCCCTCGTCCGTCACGGACCGCGCCCCCCTCTGCAGCCCGACGATGTACGCCTGGTCGTCGATCGGCATCGCCCCCGCAGGCGGCACGACCGGCGGCTGCGGCGGCGTAGCTGCGGTCACGAAGAGCGTCCCGTTCACGAAGAGAACCGCGTAGTTCGGCGACGACACGCCCGAGGGCACGATCGGATACGCGCCGGGCGGCGAGGGCGGCGTCGCGGGCGTGAAGAACGAAAGCGTCCCCGCGAGGTTGCCGAAGCCCTGGCCGAGCCTGAACCCGCTCGCCGTCGCCGCGAACGGCGGGTTCGGCGCGAACTGGGCCCGCGTGGCGTCGTCGGCGGTGATCGTGAGCGGCGCGGGCACGATCGTCAGCGTGCCGGGGATGTAGCTGATGTTGTAGTTCGGGTTGATCCCGCCGCCCGGGGTGATCGCGTACAGGCCCACGTTGCTCGCCGGTACCGCCGGCGTCGTGATCGTCAGGCCTGCGATGTCTGCCGGCGTGTCCCCGGCGGCGAGGCCCGTGAACGTCGCCGAGAGCGGCGGGTTCGGGTCCCCGTAAGGGCGCGAGGCGTTGTTCGCGGCGATCGCCAGAGACGCCGGCGTGATCACCCCGGTGGTGTCGGCCACGAAGCTCACCGCGTAGTTCGCCCCGCCGTTGCCGTCGGCCACCGTCCCGCTCGCCGTGAGCGTCTTGCCGGTGCCGGCGTTGCGGTTGTCAAAGACCTGGCTGAAGCTCGCGCTGTCCCCGCCCACCAGGCTGCCCGCGGTGATCTGCGGCGCCACCGCCGAGCTGGTCGTGCCGTCGTAGACCTTGGTGTCGCTTTGCGCACTCACCGTGAGCGCGCGCGGCGTGATCACCCCGGTGGTGTCGGCCACGAAGCTCACCGCGTAGTTCGCCCCGCCGTTGCCGTCGGCCACCGTCC
>JAOAEA010000058.1 GCA_026417035.1 Burkholderiales bacterium | reverse complement strand
CTTCCGCACCGTGGCTTGGCGCTCGAATGGTGATAGGCGACGGGAGGAGCTCGATCGACGCGGACGCTCCGCAATATCCGGCTTATGTCCGCGCAACAACTAGAAGGCCGGCTCATGCCGGCCTGTTTGCCTAGAAGCGGATGCCTAGGAGGCTTCTCGCGTCGCCCCTGGTGGGCCGCGGGCCTGCCTAGCCGCGCGACAGTCTGCCGCGCGAACGCCGAAGGGCCAACAAGCCGGCGAGCATCGCGCCACCGAAGAGAGCGGCGGAGCCAGGCTCCGGAACCCGCTTCGTCTCCGTCCCCGAGATGGAGGCGATCTTCAGGTAGTCGTACGGCGAGGCGTTCGGGCTGCCCGTCGTCTTCGACGCGTTGGCGAGCGTCGAGCTGCTGTCGTAGGCGCCGATGAGCCAGTAGTTCGACGACACCGTCGTGCCCAAGGTCACCGTCTGCGGCTCTGCGGCCGAGTTGCACCCGAGGTTCGAGCAACCGTAGTGACCGACCAGCTGCCAGCCGTCGCTCAGGAGCTGCGAGCGCGTCTTGTTGCCGAGGGCCGGCGGCGCCCCGGTGCCCATGTAAGCGAGCACGGTGATGTCGGCGTCGGAGTCGACCCAGCCGGCGGTGACCGAGGTCAGGTTCACCAGGGTGCCGGTCGGGGAGTTGAAGTTGAAAAGGATGTAGTCGACCCGGTTCGCGTTGTCCAATGCGTGGTTGGGCGAGCTCAGCTCCGGGTCGCCGCTGTTGTAGTCCCGGTTGGTGACGCCGAGCCCGCTGCCCGACCAAAGGCTGAGATAGGCATTCTCCAGCGTCGTGTTGGAGCTGCTCCCGGTGAACGACCACGCGCTCGCGGTGACGGTGATCGACGTCCCGCTCGCGGTGCCTGTCCGGCTGTTGCCGAAGTTGCCGGTGATGGCCGAGTCGCAGCTCGACGAGCCCAGGCAGTTCGTTCCGCCGCTCCAGTTGGTCCAAGTGGCGGCCGCCACCGGACCGGCGCACAGCCCGAGCGCCGCCGCGACCATCGCCATCCGTTTCCACCGAACCATCGCTGCCTCCGCGCGCAACCAACCGCCGACTACATTCGCAGCCGTTACCTTCTGCCGTACACGAAGCAACGCCCGTGCCGGGATATGCTCGTCAATAAAGTCAGGCACTTACAAATCCAATCGCGTCGGCCGGCCTTGGGCTGTAAAAAACCCCGACGCACGCCCGTTCGGCCACCCGATGCTTCGCGATCCGCTCATCGCACCGCGAGCTCGCGGGCCAGCGCCTGAGCCTCGGGCCGTCCGTCGAACGGCGCCCCGCTGCGAAGCGCCTCCTCGAGCTCGCCGCGCGCCTCCTCCTTGCGCCCGGCCCGCGCCAGCGCGGCGGCGAGGTGATAGCGGATCTCCAAGTTCTTCGGATCCCTGAGCCGGGCCTCGCGAAGCTGGCGGAGTCCGTTCTCGAGATCGCCGCTCTGCACCAGGATCCAGCCGACCGTGTCCTGCACGACACCGACGGAAGGCGCGAGTTGCAGGGCCTTCTGGGCATGGGGCAGCGCCGCGGCGTAGTCGCCCTGGCGGGCGAGCACGTTCGCGTAGTTGTTGAGGATCATCGGGTCGTCCTGCCGCACCTTCAGCGCGCGTTCGTACCACGTCCTCGCCGCGGGGAACTGCCCGGCGCGTGCGCTTCCCTCGGCGAGCGCGACCATCGCGGCGACGTCGCCGGGGCGGGCTTTCAGCCACGTTTCCATCACCGCCGCCGCCTTGTCGTGGCTACCGGCCTCCGCGTACGCGCGATGCAGCGCGAGCGCGATCTCCAGTCGCTGCGACTTCGCGAGCGCCGTCCGGTAGGCCTCCGCGCTCTCGCCGTAGCGCTTCCGGTTGAAGGCGATGTCCCCCAGCAGCACGTAGCCGTCCGCGGCGTCGGGGCTCCTCGCGACGATCGCCTTGGCTTTCTGCTCGGCCTTCCCGAGCTCGCCGTTGGCGAGGTCGATCTGCGCGAGCAGGATCTGCGCGGGCGTGAAGTCGGGACGCGCGGAGAGGACCTTTTGCAGGCTGAACCCGGCCGCGGCCTGGTCCCCCGCCATCACCTGGTAGCGTGCCACCTCCGTGAGCGCGGCCGGGTCGAGCGCCGCGAGCCGCGACATCCGGTTGAACGTCGCCTGCGCGCTCTTCGCGTTGCCGCTCGCGAGGTACGCCCTGCCGAGCGACGCCAGCACCGCGAAGTTCTCGGGCGCGATGCCCTCCGCGGTCCGGGCGACGTCGAGGGCTTTGGCCGGCGCATTGTTGCGAATGTAGAGATCGACGAGACGCGCCGACACCGCGAGATTGCGGCGGTCGATCGCGCGCGCCTTCTCGAGCCAGGCGATGGCGTCGTCGGTCCGGCCGGCCGCCTCCTCGACTGCCGCCAGCTCGAACATGACCTGCGCGTCGCGGGGCCGCGTGGCGAGGACCGCCATCAGGCGTTCGCGCGCGGGGGCGAAGTTCCCGAGCCCGACGTCGAGCCGCGCGAGGTTCAGCTGCGCGGGCACGAACCTCGGGTCGGACTTGAGCGCCTGTTCGTACGCCGCGCGCGCGCCCGCGGAATCGCCCGCCGCGACGCGCGCCACCCCGAGCAGGTTCTGCAGCACCACGTTGCCGGGCTCGCGGCGGACGAGTCCGGCGGCGGTGTCGACCGCCTTCGCGGCGTCTCCCTGCCGCAGGTAGAGGACGACCAGGGCGACGCCCGCGCGGGACTGCTTCGGGTCCTTCTCCAGGGCGAGGCGCAGCTGCTCCAGGCCGAGCTTCTGGTCGCCCGCGCCGACGAGGCTCAGGCCGAGCGCCGCGTGGATCGCGGGGCTGCCCCGGCTCGCCTTGAGGGCGCGCTCGAGGTAGGTCGTGGCGACGGCGAACTGCTTCAGGCCCATGTGGGCCGAGGCCAGCATGGCGAGCACCTGCGGATCGCCGGGCATCGCCCGTTCGGCGGCTTCGAGCGTTGTGATCGCGGCGCGGTAGTCTCCGCGGGC
This sequence comes from Burkholderiales bacterium, assembly GCA_026417035.1. GTDB lineage: Bacteria > Pseudomonadota > Gammaproteobacteria > Burkholderiales > SG8-39 > JAOAEA01. The sequence goes on along the minus strand of JAOAEA010000058.1, from coordinate 21,641 downwards.
GAGCTGCACCGAGCCGAGCGCTTTGCGCGCGATCGGCTCTTCCGGGTTGAGGCGCACATAGTCCTCGAGGTAGTCGCGGGCCTTCTCGTTCTGGCCGAGGCCGTGGTGCGCGAGGCCGCCCACGAGGAGGAGCTCCGGCGCGCGGCTGCGCACCATGTCGCGGAGCGTCGCGTCGACGAAGGCGGTGATCTCGAGCAGCGCCTCCCGCGCGGCCTCCGCGTCGCCGCGGCTCGCGAGGTAGAGCGCGCGCACGTAGTTCGCGCGCGGGTCGGCGATGTGGTCGCGCCCGAGGATCTCGATGTCCGGCGCGGCGTCGCCGGCTCTGCCGAGCGCGATGAGGAGCGACGCGCGCGCGACGCGCGCTTCCGCGTCGCCCGGGGCGATCGCGAGGGCGCGCTCGTAGGCGCCGAGCGCAGCCTGCACGTTGCCGCTGCCTTGCGCGACCGATCCCTTGATGCGCCAGGCCCGCGCATCCTGGGGCGCGACCGCGATGGCCTCGTCGGCGAGCTTCGCCGCGTCGGCCCACTTGCCCTGGCGTGCCGCGAGCTCGGCGAGCGAGAGGAGCGCCGGAACGTGGCGCGGATCGGCCGCGCGCGCCGCCTCGAGGGACGCCGCTGCCGCGTCGAACTGGCGCAAGCCGCGCTGCGCGTGCGCCCGCAGCACGAGCAGCGGCGCGCGCTTCGGGCCGGCGACCCAGTCCGCGGGCACCTGCTCGAGGAGTTGCCGGAACTTGCCCTGATCGTAGAGCGCCTGCGCCAGGGGGACGGCCACTTCTGCCCGATCGACGCCGAGCTCGAGCGCCCGATTGAACGACGCCTCCGCGCCGGAGGCGTCGCCCGCGGCGAGCTGGGCCCGCCCGAGCAGGAGCTGGGCCGCGAGCATCTGCGGATCCTGCTGCAGGGCGTTCTTGAGCTGGATGACCGCGCCGGCGGCGTCGTTCCTCTCGAACCGCGCGAGGGCGTCCTCGTAGAGCCTGGCGGCCCTGGAATCCCGCTGTGCCGGCTGTGCCGACGCGCCGCCGGCCACGGCGAGCGCGATGGCGACGGCGGCGAGGCCGCCCGCGACGGGTCGTAGCGCCTGTGGTCGGAGAAGACGTGTCAACGGGATCCCTGCTGGCGCAGACGGCCGCGAGCGCCGCGTCCCGCAGGCCTGTCGGCGGTGCGCCACGCGGCCGAACGCTGGCAACGCCGGCGGAAAGCGCAAAGTGTGCCCGAACGGCCCGCGAGCCATCTCGGCGCGAATGTAAAAAACGGTCACACGGGAGGCATTTTTTGCGCTTCGCGATGCGCGACTGCAGTGCGCGCGTGGCCTGCGTCACCTATCGGGGTTAAACTCGAAAACTCTAGGCAAGAGCTCAGGTTTTGTGGTAAGTAGCAGCTGCAACTACCTGAAAAACGAGCATTAATGGGAGGCCGAAGATGCGCTTGACGTTCCCCCCCTTGCGCGCCCGCAGCTGGCTTGCCGCCGCCCTGTGGGCGGCTGCCTCGATTTTCCTCTCCGCGTGCAGCACCACGGGCGACCAGCCCCCGGCGCCCGCGCAGGCCGCGACGCCCGACTACCTCTACAAGATCGGCCCGCTCGACACCGTGAACATCATGGTGTGGCGCAACCCCGAGCTGTCGATGAGCGTCCCGGTGCGGCCGGACGGAAAGATCACCGCGCCGCTCATCGAGGACCTGCCGGCGCTCGGCAAGGATCCGACGACGCTCGCGCGTGACATCGAGAAGGCGCTCGGCAAGTACATCCGCGATCCGGTCGTCACGGTGATCGTCACGAGCTTCGTCGGCCCGTATCCCGAGCAGATCCGCGTGATCGGCGAGGCGGCGAAACCGCAGACGCTCGCCTATCGCCAGGGCATGACGATCCTCGACGTGATGATCGCGGTCGGCGGGCTCACCGACTTCGCCGACGGCAACCGGGCCTCGATCGTGCGCCTGTCGGAGGGCGGCAAGCAGTACAGCGTCCGCCTGCGGGACCTCGTGCGGCGCGGCGACGTCGGCGCGAACGTCGAGGTGAAACCGGGCGACGTGATCCTGATCCCGCAGAGCTGGTTCTAGACCCGCGCGCGAGGCGCGGCCCATCACACCCCACGAGCTGAGAGCATGCAGGAAGTCCTCGACCAGATTCTCGACTACCTCAGAGGCATCTGGCGCCGCCGGTGGGTGGGGCTCGCGGTCGCCTGGCTGATCGCGATCGTCGGCACGGTGGTGGCGTTCCGCATCCCCGACCGCTACGAGGCGTCCGCGCGCGTGTACGTGGACACGCAGTCGATCCTCCGGCCGCTCCTCTCCGGCATCGCCCTGCCGCCCAACTTCGAGCAGGAAGTGGCGATCCTCGGCCGCACGCTCATCAGCCGGGTGAACGTCGAGAAGATCCTGCGCAAGAGCGATCTCGACCTCGTCGCCAAGACCGCCGCCGAGCGCGACGAGCTCGTCCAAGAGACGCTGAAGCAGCTCAAGATCGCGCGCGCCGGGGGCGACAACCTGTACACGATCACGTTCCGGTATCCGGACCCCAAGAAATCGCGCGACGTGGTGCAGGCGGCGCTCTCCGTCTTCATGGAGCAGAGCCTCGGCGACAAGCGCCAGGACGCGGAGTCCGCGCGCCGCTTCATCGACGACCAGATCCGCGCCTACGAGGAGAAACTGCGCGAGGCGGAGGCCCGGGTCCAGGCCTTCCGTCTGAAGTACATGGGCGTGCTCGGCGGCTCGTCGAAGGACTACCTCACGCGCATGAGCGACGTGGCCGAGGAGATCAAGGCGGCGCGCATGGAGCTGCGCGCCGCCGAGCAGTCGCGCGACTCGATGCGCAAGCAGCTCGAGGACATGGAGAAGGGCGCGTTCGCCGAGTCCGCGCCCGACGCGGCCTCGGGCATCGTGACGCCCGAGCTCGATGCGCGCATCGACGCGCAGCGGCGCACCCTGGACGAGCTGCTGCGCCGCTACACCGACCAGCATCCCGACGTCGTCGGGACGAAGCGCCTGCTCGCGCAGCTCGAGGAAGAGCGCGCGAAGGAGATCGAGTCGCGCAAGAAGGCGGCCGCGGCGTCCGCCGGCAAGGGGCTCGCGCCCACATCGAACCCCGTCGTCCACCAGCTGCGCATCGCGCAGGCGGAGCTCGAGGGCAACGTGGCGTCGCTGCGCGCGAAGCTCGCCGACGCCGAGAGCCGCTACGCCCAGCTGCGCGCCAACGCCGAGCTCATGCCGAAGATCGACACCGAGCTCGCGCAGCTCAACCGCGACTACGAGATCCAGAAGCGGCAATACGAGAACCTCGTCTCGCGCCGGGAATCGGCCTCGCTCACCGGCGAGCTGGAGCAGGTCGGCGTGGCCGAGTTCCGGGTCATCGACCCGCCGCGCGTGACGCCGACCCCCGTCGCGCCGAACCGCGCGCTGCTCCTTCTCGGCGTGCTCGCCGCGGCGCTGGCGGGAGGCGTGCTCACCAGCTTCGCCGTCAGCCAGGTGCTGCCCACGTTCCACGACGGCCGCCTGCTGCGGGAGGTCACCAAGCGGCCGCTCCTCGGCATCGTGTCGCTCGTCCCGAGCCCGGCCACGATGCGCCAGCGGCGCCGGGCGGCGCTGCTCTTCTACGGGGCCTTGGGAAGCCTGCTGGTTTCCTACGCCGCGCTGCTCGCGTTCGCGTTCGCCACGAACCGCGTCGCATAGGGGATCCGCATGAGTCTCATCGAACAGGCCGCGGAGCGGCTGGAGCAGTTGAAGAAGGCCGGCGTCGTGGTGCCGGCGGCTCCCGCGGCGGCGGAGACGGTTGCGCCCGCCGGGGAACAGGCACCCGCAGCCGCGGATCCCGCCCTGGCGCCGACCAGGGATTCCGGCAAGCGGCGCGCCCGTCGCGCCGGACAGGCCGAGAGCCGCCGTGTCGTGATCGACCTCCAGCGCCTCGCCGCCGCCGGCTTCGTCACCTCGGACTCCGAGCGCTCGCAGATCGCCGAGGAGTTCCGGGTGATCAAGCGGCCGGTCCTGCAGAACGTCCGCGGCAAGACCGCCGGCCCGGTCGACCACGCGAATCTCGTGATGGTGACGAGCGCGCTGCCCGGCGAGGGCAAGACCTTCACCGCGCTCAACCTCGCGCTCAGCCTCGCGACCGAGCTCGACCACACGGTCCTGCTCGTGGACGCGGACGTCGCGCGGCCCTCGGTGCTCGACGCGCTCGCCCTGCCCAAGTCGAAGGGCCTGCTCGACGTGCTCACCGACCGGAACCTCGGCCTCGGGGACGTGCTCCTCAAGACCAACATCGACAAGCTCTCCATCCTCCCGGCCGGCACGCCGCACCGGAAGGCCACCGAGCTGCTCGCGAGCGAGGCGATGGGCGACCTGGTCGCCGAGATGGCGGACCGCTATTCGGACCGGATCATCGTCTTCGACTCCCCGCCGCTCCTGCCGACCACCGAGGCCCGCGTGCTCGCGACGCACATGGGGCAGGTCCTCATGGTCGTCGAGGCGGACCGAACCACGCAGAGCTCGGTGAAGCAGGCGCTCGCCACCGTGGAGGCCTGTCCGATCGTCCTCATGGTGTTGAACCGCGCGGCCCGCTCCGAGGTCGGGACCTACTACGCCGGCGCGTACGGCGCGTACGGCCACCAGGGGGCGCAGGCCTGATGTACCGGCCGCGGATCCGCCGCGTGCGCCGCGTGGCACCGCGCAAGCGGGGCGCCCTGCGCCGCGCGGTCCGGGCGGGGGCCGGCGCGCCGCTCGCGTTCGGCGCCGCGTGCGCGATGCTCGCGATGGGGGCACAGGCCGCGAGCTGGACGTTCACGCCCTCGGTGAACGCCCGCGAGACGTACACGACCAACGTCAACCCCGGCACGACGGGGCAGGGCGGCAACGGAAGCTTCGTGACGAACGTCGGCGCCGCGCTCGCCTTCCGCGGACAGGGCGCGCGGTTCACGTTGAGCGGCAACATCGCCGCGAACGCCGTCTACTACACGGGCAACACGCGCTACAACACGATCTATCCGAACGCGAACATCCGCGGGAACCTCGAGGCGATCGAGGACTTCTTCTTCATCGACGCGTTCGCGTCCGTCTCGCAGACCTTCATCTCGCCGTTCGGCCCGCAGCCCGGCGACCTCGCCGTCGCCACGGTCAACCGCTCGACGTCGCAGGTCTACGGGGTGAGCCCCTACATCCAGGGGGTGATCGGCGGCTCGAACGTGAGCTATCTCGTCCGCAACGACAACATCTGGTCGTTCCCCTACACCTCCGGGAACCCGGCGAACGTCAACCTCGGCAACTTCTACAACAGCCGCTGGACCGCGCGTCTCACCGCGCCGGCGACGCCGCTCGGCTGGACCGCCGAGTACCTCCGCAACGAGCTCGACTACCAGGACCAGGCGCGCAACTACCTCCTCGAGCAGGCGCGCCTCATCGTGCCCTACCAGGTGAACCCGCAGTTCCAGGTCTCGGCGCGCGGCGGCTACGAGCACAACAAGTTCCCGCTCACCGACTACAGCGGGGCGATCTACGGCGCCGGCCTGGAGTGGCGGCCGACGGAGCGCACGTCGCTCGGCGGCTACTGGGAGCACCGCTTCTTCGGCTCGTCCTACCAGGCGAGCTTCAGCCACCGGCGCCCGCTGTCGGCGATCAGCGTCACCGCGTACCGGGGCATCAACACCTACCCGTCCAACGCCTTCACCATCCCCGCGGGGGTCAGCGTCGCGCAGTCGCTCGACGCGGCGTTCACGACGCGGATTCCCGACCCCGTCGAGCGCGCGCAGGCCGTGCAGCAGTTCCTGCTCGCCACGGGCCTGCCGCCGGTGCTGACGAGCCCGCTCAACTTCTACACGCAGCGGCTCCTCCTGCAGCAGGGCGCGAACGCGACGCTCTCGCTGATCGGCGCACGCAACGTGGTCGCCTGGACCATCTTCAACGTGAAGAGCGAGTCGATCACGGCCAGCGGGACGCCGCTCCCGCCGCAGCTGCAGTTCGGCAACGACAACACCCAGACCGGCACGGGGCTCACGTTCAGCCATCGCCTGACGCAGGTCACGAGCGTGAACGCTACGGCCAACTGGTGGCGCACCGAATCGAACATCCAGACCTCCGTGCGCTCGACGAACCAGAGCGCCACCCTGACGTTGAACACCTCCTTCTCCCCCAAGACCTCGGGTTCGACCGGCCTCTACTACTACGTCTTCGATCCGTCGATCGGCACGCGCTCGAACTCGCTGAACATCTTCGCCGCCGTCAACCACACCTTCTAGGGGGTCCCGTGTACGAGTCCTTCTACGGCTTCACGGGCAAGCCGTTCCAGCTCAGTCCCGATCCCGCGTTCTTCTTCGCGAGCAAGGGGCACAAGCGCGCGTTCGCCTACCTGCAATACGGGCTCTTCCAGAACGAGGGCTTCATCGTCATCACCGGCGAGATCGGGGCCGGCAAGACGACGCTGTCGCGCAGCCTGATGGAGCAGCTCGACCGCCAGAAGGTCGTGGCGGCGCAGCTCGTGAGCACGCAGCTCGAGGCCGACGACCTGCTCAAGGCCGTCTCGACCGCCTTCGGCCTCCCGAGCCAGACCAACGACAAGGCGCATCTGCTCGCGCAGCTCGAGGCGTTCATGCTCTCGGTCGTGCAGCAGGGCAAGCGCGCCCTGCTGATCGTCGACGAGGCGCAGAACCTCTCGCCCCGGGCGGTCGAGGAGTTGCGCATGCTCTCGAACTTCCAGCTCGGCGAGAAGAGCCTGCTGCAGAGCTTCCTCATCGGCCAGCCGGAGCTTCGCAAGCTGATGCAGCTCCCGCAGATGCAGCAGCTGCGCCAGCGGGTGCTCGCCACGTATCACCTGGGTCCGATGGACCGGCAGGAGACGCAGGCGTACGTCGAGCACCGCCTGAAGCACGTCGGATGGACCGGCGACCCGTCGTTCGACGTCGGCACCTTCGAGCTGATCCACGACTACTCCGGCGGGATCCCGCGGCGGATCAACGCCGTCTGCAACCGCATCCTGCTCGCCGCCTACCTCGCCGAGAAGCACGCCATCACGGCGGCCGACGCGCAGCCGGTCGTGACGGAGCTGCGCGATGAGCTCGGCGGCGAGGTCGACGCCGAGCCGGCAGAGCCCGCCCAGCCCGGCCGGCAGGTGTCCACCAGCCTCGAAGCGCGCATCGCGCGGCTCGAGCGCACGATGGCTTCCGCGCTCGACATCCTGCAGCAGCTCCTGGCGCGGGAGAAAGCTTCGGACAAGGCGCGGGAGAAGTCGGGGGCCTGATGGGCGACTTCCCGGCCCGCCTGGGCCCGATCGTGTGCGTCGTCGGCGCGCGCCCGAACTACATGAAGATGGCGCCGCTCGTGCGCGCGTTCGCCGCGCGTAGCGACCTGCCGCGCGCCGTCCTCCTGCACACCGGGCAGCACTACGACGTGGCGATGAAGGACCGGCTGTTCTCCGACCTCGACCTGCCGGTGCCCGACGTCAACCTCGAGGTCGGCTCGGGGACGCACGCCGTGCAGACGGCGGAGATCATGCGCCGCTTCGAGCCGGTGGTCGAGGATTTCCGGCCGTGCTGCGTCGTCGTGGTCGGCGACGTCAACTCCACCCTGGCGTGCAGCCTCGTGGCGGCGAAGAAGGGCGTCCCGGTCGTGCACGTCGAGGCGGGTCTGCGCAGCTTCGACCGGTCGATGCCGGAGGAGATCAACCGCGTCCTCACGGACCAGATCGCGGAGGTCCTCTACACCACGGAGCGCTCTGCGGCGGGCAACCTGCAGCGGGAGGGCGTGAGCCCCGAGCGGATCCACTTCGTCGGCAACGTCATGATCGACACGCTCGTCGCGAGCCTCGCGCGCGCCGTTCCGCCCGGCGAGACGCTGCGGCAGGCGGGCGTCGGCCCGGGAACGGTCGATCCGCAAGGGCCCTTCGGCCTCGTGACGCTCCACCGCCCGTCGAACGTCGACGATCCGGCCGCGCTCGACGAGTCGCTGCGGCTGCTCGAGGGCGTGTCGGCGCGGCTGCCGCTCGTGTGGCCGATGCACCCGCGCACGCGGAGGAACGTCGCGCGGTTCGGCTTCGACACGGCCCTCACGCGCGCCCGGATCGCGGTGCTCGAGCCGCTCGGCTATCTCGAGACGCTGGGGTTGATGGCCAGAGCGGCGGTGGTGCTCACCGACTCCGGCGGCATCCAGGAGGAGACCACCGCGCTCGGCGTGCCCTGCCTCACCATGCGCGAGAACACCGAGCGGCCGATCACGGTGGAGCAGGGCACCAACACCCTCGTCGGCCGTGACGCCGGCAGGGCGCTGTCGCTGGTGGCCGAGGTCCTCGCGACCGGCGGCAAGCGCGGGCGCGTGCCCGAGGGCTGGGACGGCAGGGCCGCCACGCGCATCGCCGAACATCTTTCCGGCTGGCTGCAGCGCCAGCCCTCCGCGATCGGGGCATGAGGGATGCTCGCACCCGGAGAACGGCCGGCGGCCATCCTCAACGCGCTCACGATCGACGTGGAGGATTACTTCCAGGTCTCCGCGCTCGCGCCGCACTTCCCGCGCGCCGGATGGGACGGCGCGCGGTCGCGGATCGAGCGGAACATCGACCGCGTGCTCGGGCTCCTCGACGACGCGGACACGCGCGCGACCTTCTTCACGCTCGGCTGGGTCGCGGAACGCTATCCGGGCCTCGTCCGGCGCATCGCCGACCAGGGGCATGAGCTCGCGAGCCACGGCTACGCCCACCACCGGGCGAGCGAGCTCGAGGCCGATGCGCTGGCCGCCGACCTGGCGCTCTCGAAGGCGGTGCTGGAAGACATCGCCGGCGTCGCGGTGGTGGGCTACCGGGCGCCCAGCTTCTCGATCGGGAAGGCGAACGACTGGGCGTTCGACTGCATCCTGAAGGCGGGCTACCGCTACAGCTCCAGCATCTATCCGATCCGGCACGACCACTACGGCGTGCCCGACGCGCCGCGCTTCCCCTACGAGCCGCGCTCGGGCCTCGTCGAGATCCCGGTCACCACCGCGCGCATGCTCGGCCGCAACTGGCCGGCCGGCGGCGGCGGCTACTTCCGTCTCATGCCCTACCACGCGTCGCGCTGGCTGATCCGGCGCGTGAACCGCGTGGACGGCCGCCCGGCGATCTTCTACTTCCATCCCTGGGAGCTCGACCCCGGGCAGCCGCGCGTCGCCGGCCTGGACGCGAAGACGCGCTTCCGCCACTACCTCAACCTCGAGCGCACCGAGGCGCGGCTGCGCCGGCTGCTCGCGGATTTCCGGTGGGGGCGGGTGGACGAAGTGTTCCTCCAGGAGCCGCGATGAGGCTGAGCGGCGCAGAGGTCCGCCCGCCCGCGACGGACGCCGCTCCGCTGCGCGTGAGACCGTGCACACCCGGAGACCGCGGGCGCTGGAGGGATTTCGTCGAGCGCTGTCCGGATGCGACGTTCTTCCACCGCATCGAGTGGCAGGACCTGATCGAGCGGGTGTTCGGGCACCGGACGCACTTCCTCATGGCCGAGCGCGACGGCGAGGTCGTCGGCGTGCTGCCGCTCGCGCAGGTGAAGAGCCTCGTCTTCGGGCACGCGCTCGTCTCGTTGCCGTTCTGCGTTTACGGGGGCGTCGCCGTCACCGAGCCGGCCGCGGCGCACGCCCTCGCGGCCGCCGCGCGGGAGCTCGGCGCCCGGCTCGGCGTCGCGCACGTCGAGTTGCGCAACCGCGTCGTGCGCGAGCCCGACTGGCCGCGGCAGTCCCTCTACGTCACCTTCCGCAAGGAGATTGCGCCGGACGTCGAGGCGAACATGCTCGCCATCCCGCGCAAACAGCGCGCGATGGTGCGCAAGGGCGCGAAGAACGGCCTCACGAGCGAAATCGACGGCGACGCGCGCCGCTTCTTCGCGCTCTACGCGGACAACGTGCACCGGCACGGCACGCCGGCCCTGCCGAAGCGCTACTTCGACGCGCTCGTGGACGCGTTCGGCCGCGACTGCGAGGTCCTGACGGTGGTCGATGCCCGGGGCCGCCCGGTGTCGTCGGTGATGAGCTTCTACTTCCGCGACGAAGTGCTCCCCTACTACGCCGGCGACGACGTCGCGGCGCGCGAGCTCGCCGCCAACGACTTCAAGTACTGGGAACTCCTGCGCCGCGCCTGCGAGCGGGGCTGTCGCGTCTTCGACTACGGCCGCAGCAAGCGCGGCACCGGCTCGTTCGACTTCAAGAAGAACTGGGGCTTCGAGCCCACGCCCCTCGAGTACGAGTATGCGTTGCTGAAGCGCGAGTCGGTGCCCGAGAACAACCCGCTCAACCCGAAGTACCGGGCGATGATCGCGCTCTGGCGCCGCCTGCCGCTGCCGCTCGCGAACTTCCTCGGCCCCTTCGTCGTGCGCAATCTGGGCTAGCAGCGCGATGCGAAGCGCCGGAACCATAGCCACGAGGTCCCTGCGGGAAGACCTCCCCGGAGCGAAGAGCGCGTTTCGCGCCGCTCGCCTCGGGGATCCCGAAGGGGGTGTGGCCCCCTCTGCGCCGACCTGCTAGGCGCCGCCGTGGACGCGCTGCTCTTCCTCGCCCACCGCATCCCGTTCCCGCCGAACAAGGGCGACAAGATCCGTTCGTTCCACCTCTTGCGGCACCTCGGGCGGCGCTACCGCGTCTTCCTCGGCACGTTCGTGGACGACCCCGCCGACGCGCAGCACGTCGACGCGGTGCAGGCGCTCTGCGCCGAGGCGTTCGTCGCACGCATCCAGCCGGGCGCATCGCGCATCCGGAGCCTCTCCGGCCTGCTGAACGGCGAGCCGCTCACGCTGCCTTACTTCCGCGACCAGGCGCTCGACGCGTGGGTGGACAGGGTCGTCGCGCGGGAGGCCGTCTCGACCGCGTTCGTGTTCTCGTCCGCCATGGCGCAGTACGTCACCGGCCGTCCGCAGCTTCGCACCGTGGTCGATTTCGTCGATGTCGATTCCGCGAAGTGGGACGAGTACTCCACGCGCCGCGGCTGGCCGCTCTCGGCGCTCTACCGGCGGGAAGGGCGGCGCCTCCTCGATTACGAGCGGCGGGTGTGCCGGTCCGCGGACGCCGCGATCTTCGTGACCGAGGAGGAGGCCGAACTCTTCCGCCGCCGGGCGCCGGAGTGCGCCGAGCGCCTCGCCGTGATCGGCAACGGTGTCGACGCGGAGCATTTCTCGCCCCGGCTCGAGCTGCCGTCGCCTTATGCGGCCGGAGAGAAGGCGATCGTTTTCACCGGAGCCATGGACTACTGGCCCAACGCCGACGCGGCGGCCTGGTTCGCCCGCGAGGTGCTGCCGCTGGTGCGCCGCGAACAGCCGGCGGCGCGGTTCTACGTCGTCGGCATGAATCCGGGGGCCGCGGTCCAGGCGCTCGGCCGCGACGGTGCCACGGTCGTGACCGGGCGCGTTGCCGACGTCCGTCCCTACGTGCGCCATGCGCGCGTGGCGGTCGTGCCCCTGCGGGTCGCGCGCGGCATCCAGAACAAGGTGCTCGAAGCGATGGCCATGGGTAAGCCCGTCGTGGTCACGCCGGCGTGCGCCGCGTCGCTCGAGGCCGTGCCCGGCAGGGAGATCGCGGTGGCCTCGGACGCCACGGCGTTCGCCCGTGCCGTGCTCGAGCTGATCGACGGCGCGCGATCCGCCGAAATGGGCACCGCGGCCCGCGCGCGAGTGCTCGCGTCGTACTCCTGGGACGCGAGCCTGGCGGGGCTCGACCGCCTCCTCGACCGCATCGCGGGCCGGCCGGAGCGTCGCGTCCCGGTTCGCGACTCGGCAGCCGCCTGACGCGCGCCATGAAGCTCGAAACCGGGACCGTCCTCGAACCGCCGCTCGCGGCACGCCATGGCCGCGTGAGCGGCGGTTGGCCAGCCGTTGCCGCGATCGCGCTGGCGGGCCTCGTCGCGCTGCTCCTCGTCTATCTCGACACCGTCGCGTCGATGGTGAACATCTGGGCGCGCTCGGAGACCTTCGCCCACGGGTATCTCATCGCGCCGATCAGCGCCTTCCTCGTGTGGCGCCAGCGGCACGCGCTCGCACGGATGGCGCCGAGACCGTCGTGGTGGGGCCTCGCCGCGATCGCCGGCGCCGGCGCCGTCTGGCTCGTGGCCGAGGTGGCGCAGGTGCAGGTGGTGAGGCAGCTCGCGCTCGTCGCGCTGGTCTGCGGCCTCGTGCTCACGGCGCTCGGCTACCGCGTCGCCTGGCAGCTCGCCTTCCCGCTCGGGTTCCTGTTCCTCGCGGTGCCCATGGGCGAGGCGCTGATCCCGCCCCTCATGGATTTCACCGCCGACTTCACCGTGGCGGCGCTGCAGCTCACCGGGATCCCGGTCTACCGCGAAGGCACGTTCTTCAGCATCCCGTCGGGCAACTGGTCCGTCGTCGAGGGCTGCAGCGGCCTGAGGTACCTGATCGCCTCGATCACGTGCGGCGTGCTCTACGCCTACCTGAGCTACGACGCCTTCGTGAAGCGCGCCCTGTTCATCGCCGCTTCGGTGGTCGTGCCCGTGATCGCGAACGGGCTGCGCGCCTACATGATCGTCATGATCGCGCACCTGAGCGACATGCGGCTCGCTCTGGGCGTCGACCACTTCATCTACGGGTGGGTGTTCTTCGGCATCGTGATGCTGATCCTCTTCTGGCTCGGGTCGTTCTGGCACGACCCCGCGCCGCGCGAGCGCAGCGCCGCCGCGGCCGCGCCGGCCATCGCCGCGCCGGTGGCGAGCATCCTCGCGGCGACGGTCGTCGCGCTCGCCGTCGCGGCCCTCTGGCCCGCCTACGCCGCGCACCTGGAGCGCCGCGCGGCCGCCCCGGAAGCCGTGAAGCTCACCCCGCCCGCCGGCGCGAACGGCTGGTCCGCGGGCGCGGACTTCACCGATTGGCGGCCCCAGTACCAGGGCACCGACGCGGCCGCCTTCCAGACCTACCGGAAAGGCGACCGGGAGGTCGCCCTCTACCTCGGCTACTACCGCAACCAGCGTCAGGACCACGAGCTCATCAACTCGCGCAACGTGATGATCCACCAGAAGGACCCGGTCTGGTCGAACGTCGGCGAAGCGCGGCGGGCGGCGGGAATCGGCGCGGGTCCCGACGAGGTGCGGCAGACGAAGCTCCGTTCGCCGGGCCAGCGGCTGCTCGTCTGGGACTGGTTCGTCATCTCCGAGCACCATTTGACGAGCCCGTACCTCGGGAAGGCGCTGCTCGCGCGCGACAAGCTCCTGGGCCGGGGCGACGACGGCGCCGCGATCATCCTCGCCACGCCCTACGAGGAGGGCGCCGGCGAGCCCGAAGCGACGCTGCGGGAGTTCGCCCGGGACATGCTGCCCGCCATCGAAGCGGCGCTCGCAGAGGCATCGCGCTGAGGCCCGCTTCATGGCACAGGCCACCCAACCCGTCGCAGCCGGCGGCCCGCTACTCGTCGCGCACGTGGTGTACCGGTTCGACGTCGGCGGGCTGGAGAACGGCGTCGTCAACCTGATCAACCGCATGCCGGCCGACCGGTGGCGCCACGCGGTCGTCGCGCTCACCGAAATAGCGGAGCCGTTCCGCGCGCGCATCGGCCGGCCGGACGTCACCTACGTCGCGCTCGCGAAGAAGCCCGGCCACCTGTTCGCGGAGTATCCGCGCCTCTACCGGCTCTTCCGGACGCTCGCGCCGGCGATCGTGCACACGCGGAACCTCGCCGCGCTCGAGGCGAGCGTGCCCGCCTGGCTCGCCCGTGTCCCCGTCCGCGTCCATGGCGAGCACGGCTGGGACGTCCACGACCCGGCCGGGAAGCGCCGGCGCTATCAGCTCGTGCGCCGCGCGTACCGCCCCTTCGTGAGCAAGTACATCGCCCTGTCGCGCGACATCGAGAGCTACCTCGAGCACAAGGTCGGCGTGCCGGCCGACGCCGTCCGGCAGATCTACAACGGCGTGGACGCGGACCGGTTCCATCCCGCGGCGGGGGCGAGAGAGCGGATCGCGGGCTGCCCCTTCGCGGACCCGGCGCATTGGCTCGTCGGCACGGTCGGGCGATTCGAGTCGGTGAAGGACCAGCTCAACCTGGCGCGCGCTTTCGTGGCGGCGCACCGGCTCGATCCGCAGGCGCGCCGCCGGATGCGCCTCGTCCTGGTGGGCGACGGATCGCTGCGCCCCGAAATCGAAGCCATCCTGGCCGCGGGCGGCGTGCGCGATTCCGCGTGGTTCGCGGGCGAGCGCGGCGACGTGCCGGCGATCATGCGCGGGCTCGACTGCTTCGTCCTGCCCTCGCTCTCCGAGGGCGTCTCGAACACGATCCTCGAGGCGATGGCTTCCGGCCTGCCGGTCGTCGCGACTCGCGTCGGCGGCAACGGCGAGCTGATCGAGCACGACATGACCGGCGCGCTCGTGCCGGCGGGCAACAGCGATGCGCTCGCCGGCGCGATCCTCGAGTACTTCAGGTCCCCCGCGACGGCGCGGCGGCACGGCAAGGCCGCGCGGCGGGTGGTGGAGCGCCGCTTCAGCCTCGACCGCATGGTGGCCGACTACGGCGCGACTTACGAGGCCGCCCTGCGCGCCGCCGGCGTCCCGGTTCCGCTCGGCGCGGCCCACCCTCGCGCGACGCCGAGCCTCGCGGCGAACGGCGGCGCCGACGCCCGCTGATCCGGCAAAGCGGTCACGGGATGTGCGGCATCGTCGGCATCTTCGACACGCGCGGCAAGCGCGAGGTCCCGCGCGAGCTGCTCTCGCGGATGAACGAGACGCAGCACCACCGCGGCCCCGACGAGGGCGGGCTGCACGTCGAACCGGGGCTCGGCTTCGGGCACCGCCGCCTCTCGATCATCGACCTCTCGACGGGGCAGCAGCCGCTTCCCAACGAGGACGGCTCCGTCGTCGTCGTCTTCAACGGCGAGATCTACAACTACCAGGCGCTCATCCCCGAACTCGCGGCTCTCGGGCACGTCTTCCGCACGAAGAGCGACACCGAGGTGATCGTCCACGCGTGGGAGCAGTGGGGCGAGGACTGCGTGCGCCGCTTCCGCGGCATGTTCGCCTTCGCGCTCTGGGACCGCAACCGCGAGACGCTCTTCCTCGCCCGCGACCGCCTCGGCGTGAAGCCACTCTTCTACGCCCTGCTGCCCGGCGGCACGTTCGTCTTCGGCTCGGAGCTGAAGGCGCTGCTCGCCCATCCCGACCTCGGGCGCGAGCTCGATCCGTTCGCCGTCGAGGAGTATTTCGCGCTCGGCTACGTGCCCGAGCCGCGTACGATCTTCGCGGCGGCGGCGAAGCTCCCCCCGGCGACGACGCTTTCGGTGAAGCGTGGCGCGCCGCTGCCGGCGCCGCGCGAGTACTGGGACGTGCGCTTCACGCTCGACAACCCGATCACCGCGGCCGACGCCGAAGCCGAGCTGCTCGAGCGGCTGCGCGAATCGGTGCGCCTGCGCATGATCTCCGAAGTCCCCCTCGGCGCGTTCCTCTCCGGCGGCGTCGATTCGAGCGCGGTGGTGGCCGTGATGGCCGGCGTCTCGGCCGAGCCGGTGAACACCTGCTCGATCGCGTTCTCCGACCCCCGGTTCGACGAGTCGGCCTACGCGCTGCAGGTCGCCGAGCGCTATCGCACCCGCCACTCGGTGGACCGCGTCGATGCCGACGATTTCGACCTCGTCGACGAGCTGGTGCGCCTCTACGACGAGCCGTACGCCGACAGCTCGGCGCTGCCGACCTACCGCGTCTGCCAGCTCGCGCGCCGGCACGTGACCGTGGCCCTCTCGGGCGACGGCGGCGACGAGAGCTTCGGCGGCTACCGGCGCTACCGCATGCACATGGCCGAGGAGCGCATGCGCGCGGCCCTGCCGCTCGGCGTGCGCCGGCCGATGTTCGGGCTGCTCGGCGCCGTGTATCCGAAGGCCGACTGGGCGCCGCGGGTCTTGCGCGCGAAAAGCACGTTCCAGGCGCTCGCGCGCGACTCGGTGGAGGCGTACTTCCACAGCGTCTCGATCCTGCGCGACGACATGCGCGCCGCGCTCTTCAGCAACACCCTGAAGGGCAAGCTCGGCGGCTACAACGCCGTGGAGGTCTTCCGCCGCCACGGCGCGCGCGCCGGCACCGACGATCCGCTCGCGCTGGTGCAGTACCTCGACCTGCACACCTACCTCGTCGGCGACATCAACACCAAGGTGGACCGCGCCTCGATGGCGCACTCGCTGGAGGTGCGCGAGCCGCTGATGGACCACCCGCTCGTCGAATGGCTCGCCACCCTTCCCTCCTCGCTCAAGGTGCGCGGCGGCGAAGGCAAGGTGCTCCTGAAGAAGGCCATGGAGCCGCACCTGCCGCACGATCTGATGCACCGGCCGAAGATGGGCTTCTCGGTGCCGCTCGCGAGCTGGTTCCGCGGGCCGCTGCGCGAGCGGGTGCGCGGCGCGCTCCTCGGCGAGCGCCTCCTCGCGACCGGCTACTTCAATCCGGACTACCTGCGCCGGCTGGTCGAGGACCACCAGCGCGGCTTGCGCGACTACAGCGCCTCGATCTGGACGCTGCTCATGTTCGACGGGTTCCTCGGGCTCAATGCCGGCGCTGCCGCGACGCCGGCCCGAAGGAGCGCCTGACGCGCCCATGCGCATCCTCCACATCCTCGACCACTCGATCCCGCTGCACAGCGGCTACACGTTCCGCACGGCGGCGATCCTGCGCGAGCAGCGCGCGCTCGGCTGGGAGACGTTCCACCTCACGAGCCCCAAGCACACCGCCCCCGGGCCGGACGAGGAAGACGTGGACGGGCTTCACTTCTACCGCACGCGCTGGCAGCCTTCGGGGCTCGCGAAGCTGCCGGTCGTGCGCGAGCTCGCGCTGATGCGCGCGACCGCGGCGCGGCTCGACGAGCTGGTGCGGCGGCTCGCGCCCGACGTGCTCCACGCGCATTCGCCGGCGCTCAACGCCCTGCCGGCGCTGCGCGTCGGACGCGCGCACGGGCTCCCGGTGGTTTACGAGGTCCGCGCCTTCTGGGAGGACGCCGCCGTCGATCACGGCACCAGCACCGAGTGGGGGCTCCGATACCGGCTCACGCGCGCGCTCGAAACCTATGCACTGCAGCGAGTGGACCACGTGACCACGATCTGCGAGGGGCTGCGCAGCGATATCGTCGCGCGCGGCGTCCCCGCCGCCAAGGTGACGGTGATCCCCAACGCCGTGGACGTGGCCGCGTTCCGCTTCGGCGGCGAGCCCGATGCCCGGCTCGAGCGCGAGCTGGGCCTCGACGGCACGGCGGTCGTCGGCTTCATCGGCTCTTTCTACGCCTACGAGGGGCTCGACCTCCTGGTGGCGGCGCTCCCGGCGGTGCTCGCGAAGCGGCCCGACGTGCGTCTGCTGCTCGTCGGCGGTGGCCCCGAGGAGCCGCGTCTCCGGGCGCTCGTCGCGGCGCGCGGCCTCGAGGACAAGGTGGTCTTCGCGGGCCGCGTCCCGCACGGCGAAGTGCAGCGCTACTACAGCGTCGTGGACGTCTTCGCCTACCCGCGCCGCTCGATGCGCCTCACCGAGCTCGTCACGCCGCTGAAACCCCTGGAGGCGATGGCGCAGGGCCAGCTCCTCGTCGCCTCCGACGTCGGCGGCCACAAGGAGCTGATCCGCGACGGCGAGACCGGCATCCTCTTCAAGGCGGACGACGCCGCCGCGCTCGCCGGTGCGCTGCTGCGGATGCTCGGCGAGCGCGACCGCTGGGCGCGCATCCGCAACGAGGGGCGGCGCTTCGTCGAGGACGAGCGCAACTGGCGCCGCAGCGTCGGGCGCTACCGGGCCATCTACGGCAGCCTGGCGGGGCAGGGCGCGTGATGCGCGCGCAGGAACCACACGTCGTCGTGCTGAGCGCGCTCTTTCCGAGCGAGGCGCAGCCGCACGCAGGGCTCTTCATCCGCGAGCGCATGCGCCACGTTGCCGAGCACCTGCCGGTCACCGTGGTGTCGCCGCGGCCGTGGTTCCCTTTCCAGTCGCTCATTCGCCTGCTGCGTCCCGGGTTCCGGCCCGATGCGCCCGCGTTCGACCGCCAGGCCGGGCTCGACGTGCATCGGCCGCGGTTCCTCTCGTTCCCCGCCGTCCTCAAGCGCTACGACTGATTCCTGATGGCGCTCGGAGCGCG
Source organism: Burkholderiales bacterium (assembly GCA_026417035.1). Lineage (GTDB taxonomy): Bacteria > Pseudomonadota > Gammaproteobacteria > Burkholderiales > SG8-39 > JAOAEA01. The sequence goes on along the minus strand of JAOAEA010000058.1, from coordinate 3,636 downwards.
CGCCACCGTGCACAGCCTGAAGCGGGAGGGCCGCTGCGACATCCTCGACGCGCACTTCGGCTATCCCGACGGTTATGCCGCGTCGCTTCTCGGCCGCTGGCTCGGGGTGCCCTTCACGGTCACTTTCCGCGGCACCGAGCCGCGGCACGCGGCCGACCCGAAGCTCGCGCCGCGCCTCCGGGATGCGGTGCGATCCGCGCAGCGCGTGTTCGCCGTGTCGGGCTCGCTCGCCTCGCTCGCCGTCGAGCTCGGCGCCCCGGAGTCGCGCACCGTCGTCGTCGGCAACGGTGTCGATGTCGAGAAGTTCGCGCCGATGGACCGCGCCGCCGCGCGCCACGCGCTCGGTCTGCCGCAGGCGGCCAAGGTGCTCGTGACCGTGGGCGGCCTCGTCGAGCGCAAGGGCTTCCACCGCGTGATCGACCTCGTCCCGGAGCTCGCGGCGCGCTTCCCCGACCTGCACTACCTGGTGGTCGGCGGCGCGAGCCCGGAGGGCGATTGGAGCGAGCGCCTGCGCGCCCAGGTCGCGCGCCTCGGGCTGCAGTCGCGCGTGCATTTCCTGGGGGCGCTGCCGCCGGAGCGGCTCAAGGTGCCGCTCTCCGCCGCGGATGTCTTCGTGCTCGCGACGAGCAACGAGGGGTGGGCGAACGTGCTCCTCGAGGCCATGGCGTGCGGGCTCCCGGTGGTGACGACCGACGTCGGCGGCAACGCGGAGGTGGTGAGCGGTCCCGCGCTCGGCGCGATCGTCCCGTTCGGCGATCGGGCCGCGCTCGGGCAGGCCATCGCCGACGCCCTGGTGCGCCAGTGGGACCGCGCGGCGCTCCGGGCCCACGCGGCCAGGCACGCATGGGGCGACCGGGCGGCGGTGCTCGCCGCCGCGTTCCGGGCCGCCGCAGCCGAGGGACGCGGCGGGGCCGAACCCGTCGCCGCGTCGCAGCAGCCGGTGTCGTAGCCATGGGTTTCTACACCAGCCTGGTCTCGGGCGTGATCTTCCCGCTGCAGGAGCGGCTGAAGGGACACGACACCGTCGCGGTCCGCCGCCGCCTGGAGGAAAGCCAGTGGGGGCCGCGCGAGCGGCTCCTCGCGTGGCAGCTCGAACGGCTCAACGCCCTGCTCGCGCGCGCCCAGGCCCACGTCCCCTATTACGAGCGACTCTTTCGGCGCGCGGGCTTCGAGCCTGCGCGCATGCGCTCCGTCGCCGACCTCGCCGCCCTCCCACTGCTCGCCAAAGCCGACATCCGCGCGCACCTCGAGGAGCTCAAGGCCGACGACGCGCGCGGCCTCGCGCGGTTCAACACCGGCGGCTCGAGCGGGGAGCCGCTCATCTTCTACATCGGCAGCGAGCGCGTCAGCCACGATGTCGCCGCCAAGTGGCGCGCGACGCGCTGGTGGGGCGTGGACATCGGCGACCCGGAGATCGTCGTGTGGGGCTCGCCCATCGAGCTGAAGGCGCAGGATCGCATCCGCGCGCTGCGCGACCGGCTGATGCGCACCGAGCTGCTCCCCGCGTTCGAGATGTCGGCGAAGAAGCTCGACGCCTTCGTGGCCGCGATCCGCGCGCGCCGGCCGCGGATGCTCTTCGGCTACCCTTCGGCGCTTGCCTTCATCGCGGCCCACGCCGAACGCCGCGGCATCGCGATGGACGACCTGGGGATCAAGGTGGCGTTCGTCACCTCGGAGCGCCTCTACGACGACCAGCGCGAACGCATCGAGCGGGTCTTCGGTTGCCGGGTGGCGAACGGCTACGGGGGGCGCGACGCGGGGTTCATCGCCCACCAATGCCCGAGCGGCGGGATGCACGTCACCGCCGAAGACGTCGTCGTCGAGGTCGTCGATGCCGGCGGCCGGCCGCTCGCGCCGGGCGAGGCCGGCGAGATCGTCGTGACCCACCTCGCCACGGGCGACTTCCCGTTCGTCCGCTATCGGACGGGCGACGTGGGCGTGCTCGACGACAAGCCCTGCGCCTGCGGCCGGGGCCTGCCGCTCCTTGCCGACATCCAGGGCCGGACCACCGACTTCGTGGTCGCCCAGGACGGCACGGTCATGCACGGGTTGGCATTGATCTACATTCTGCGCGACCTGCCGGGCTTGCAGGCGTTTAAGATCGAGCAGGAGAGCCTGGACCGCACCCGCGTGCTGCTCGTGCCCGGCGAGGGCTTCGACGCGCAGGCGGTGGAGACGATCCGGGCCGGGTTCCGCGCCCGGCTGGGCGCGGGGGTGAAGATCGAAACGGAGATCGTCCCGGAGCTCGCGCCCGAGCGGTCGGGCAAGTTCCGCTACGTCGTGAGCCGCGTGGCGGCCTGAGACCCGAGCATGCGCGACATCGTCGTCACCGCGATCGTCTTCGGCAGCCTGCCCTTCATCCTCCGGCGGCCGTGGCTCGGCATCATCATGTGGTGCTGGCTCAGTTACATGAACCCGCACAAGCTCGCGTGGGGCTTCGCCTACAGTATGCCCTTCGCGCTCATGGTGGCGCTCGCCACGCTCGTGGGCCTCCTATTCTCGCGCGAGCCCAAGAAGTTTCCCGTGACGCGCGAGACGGTGGTGCTGCTGCTGTTCTTCGGCTGGATGTTCGTCACCACCAACACGGCGTTCTTCCCGGAGCTCGCCTGGCCGCAGTTCGAGAAGGTGGCGAAGATCCTGCTGATGACCTTCGTGACGCTGATCCTCATCAACACCCGCGAGAAGCTCGACGCGATGATCTGGGTCATCGTCCTCTCCATCGGCTTCTTCGGGGTGAAGGGCGGGCTCTTCACCATCGCGACGGGCGGCAGCCACCGTGTGTACGGCCCCGCGACGAGCTTCATCGCCGGGAACAACGAGGTCGCGCTGGCGCTCGTGATGATCATTCCCCTCATGCGCTACCTCCAGCTCCAGGCGAAGCGGGCACTCGTGCGGCACGGGCTCTCCGCGGCGATGTTCCTGTCCGCGATCGCCGCGATCGGCAGCCAGTCGCGCGGCGCGCTGCTCGCGATCGTCGCGATGGGCGGGTTCCTGTGGCTCAAGAGCCGCGGCAAGGTCCTCACCGGGGTGCTGATCCTCGCCGCGACCGCGGTGATCGCCTCGCTGATGCCGGAATCCTGGTACGAGCGCATGCGGACCATCGAGACCTACCAGCAGGACGCCTCGGCGCTCGGCCGCATCAACGCGTGGTGGGTCGCCTTCAACGTCGCGAGTGCGCGGCCCCTCGTGGGCGGCGGATTCGAGATGTTCCAAGCCCCGACGTTCCAGAACTATGCGCCGGAGCCGTCGCGCGTCCACGACGTGCACAGCATCTACTTCGAGGTGCTCGGCGAGCACGGGTTCGTGGGGCTCACGTTGTTCCTGCTGCTGTACGCCTTCGCGTGGTTTACCGCGCGCAGGATCGCCAGGGCGGCCAGGAAGGAGCCGAGCCTAAAGCCCTATGGGGACCTCGCCCTCATGCTGCAGGTGAGCCTCGTTGGCTACGCAGTTGGAGGGGCGTTCCTGGGGCTCGGCTACTTCGACCTGCCCTATCACCTGGTTTCCGCGTTGGTCATCGCGGCGATCTTGCTCGAGCGCGAGACCGCGCAACCCCCGGCCGAAAGCGCAGGAGCTGCCGCGGCCGCGCGGACTCCGGCAGTCGGCGTGGTCAATCGCCGCCGGCAAATGCGGGCCTTG
>JAOAEA010000057.1:16066-24652 GCA_026417035.1 Burkholderiales bacterium | reverse complement strand
ATCCCGGGGCGATCGTCGTCGGCGCGGTGCAGGGCGCGTCGTGCTTCGGGCCGGCCTACGAGTTCGCCTTCATCATGGACACCGACCTGCGGCGCCGCAAGATCCGCGACCGCGTGCCGATGACCTTCGTCACCGCCGAGCCCTACATCGGCCACCTGGGCCTGGGCGGCGTCGGCGACTCGAAAACCATGCTCGAGAGCGCCCTGCGCGAGCGGCACATCAAGTGGATCACCAACGCCAGGGTGACCAAGGTCGAGGCCGGCCAGATGCACGTCACCGAGCACGACGAGGACGGCAGGCCGAAGAAGGAGCACGTGCTGCCCTTCCGGTTCTCGATGATGCTCCCGGCGTTCAAGGGCGTGGACGCGGTCGCCGGCATCGAGGGGCTCACCAACCCGCGCGGCTTCATCCTGATCGACGAGCACCAGCGTAACCCGAAGTACAAGAACATCTACTCCGTGGGCGTGTGCGTCGCGATTCCGCCGGTCGAGGCGACGCCGGTGCCCACGGGCGCGCCGAAGACCGGATTCATGATCGAGTCGATGGTGACCGCCACCGCGCACAACATCCGCCAGGTGCTCGACGGCAATGAGCCGACGCACCGGGCCACCTGGAACGCGGTCTGCCTCGCCGACATGGGCGACACCGGCATCGCCTTCGTCGCGCTGCCGCAGATCCCGCCGCGCAACGTCAACTGGTTCAGCGAGGGCAAATGGGTGCACCTCGCCAAGATCGCCTTCGAGAAGTACTTCATCAAGAAGATGAAGAAGGGCGCCTCCGAGCCCTATTACGAGAAGGCGGTGATGAACATGCTCGGCATCACCAAGCTGAAGAAGGGGTGAGCGAGGGGCAGGGATCCGGGATCGACGATCCGGTCGCGCCGCGCCAAGCCAGGTAAACGCTCGGCCGATGGCCGCGGATCCGGGATCCCGAACCCCGAATCCCGACCTCCGAATCCCGACCCCCGAATCCCGAATCCTGAATCCTGAGTTCCGACATGGGCATCTCCGGCCGCATCGCCCGCTACTTCGTCGATTCGCAGCTGACGCCGCTCGTGGCGCTGCTCGCGGCGCTCCTCGGCATCTTCGCCGTGCTGGTCACGCCGCGCGAGGAGGAGCCGCAGATCAACGTCACCATGGCGAACGTCCTGATCCCGTTCCCGGGCGCCTCCGCGCGGGACGTGGAGCAGCTCGTCACGACGCCGGCCGAACAGGTGCTCGCGCAGATCACCGGCATCGAGCACATCTACTCGGTCTCGAAGCCGGGCCTCGCGGTGCTCACGGTGCAGTACAAGGTCGGCGAGAACCGCACCGACGCGCTCGTGCGGCTCTACGACACGATCCTCTCGAACCGCGACTGGCTGTCGCCGACGCTCGGCGTGGGCGAGCCGCTCATCAAGCCGATGGGCATCGACGACGTGCCGATCGTCGCGCTCACGCTCTGGACCGACGACCCCGAGCGCGGCGCCTACGACCTGGAGCGCGTCGCGCACGCCGCCGAGGTCGAGCTGAAGCGCGTGCCCGGGACGCGCACCGTGCAGACGATCGGCGGCCCGGGCCGCAGCGTGCGCGTGCTGCTCGACCCCGAGCGCATGCAGGCCTACAGGGTGACGCCCGGCGAGGTGCGGCAGGCGCTGATCGCCGCGAACGCCTCGATGCCCTCCGGCGCGCTCGTCGGCGGCAGCCGCGAGACCCTCGTCGAGACCGGTGCGTTCCTCTCCTCCGCGCGCGAGGTCGCCCGGGTGGTGGTCGGCACGTCGCAGGGCAAGCCCGTGTTCCTCGAAGACGTGGCGAAGGTGGTGGACGGCCCGAACCTGCCGGCGCGGTACGTGCGCTTCGGCCACGGCGCGGCGCCCGCGGCCGACGGGAAAGCGCCCGTGACGGGCGAGTTCCCCGCGGTCACCATCGCCGTCTCCAAGAAGCCCGGCGAGAACGCCGTGGACGTCGCCGAGCGGCTGCTCGAGCGGGTCGAGGCGCTGAAGGGCTCGGTGATCCCCGAGGGCGTGAACGTCGCCCTCACGCGAAACTACGGCGAGACCGCCAACGACAAGGCGCAGAAGCTCATCCAGAAGCTCATCTTCGCGACGCTCTCGGTGGTGGCGCTCGTCTGGGTCGCGCTCGGCCGGCGCGAGGCGGTGATCGTGGGCGTGGCGGTGCTGCTCACGCTCGCGGCGACGCTGTTCGCGTCCTGGGCCTGGGGCTTCACGCTCAACCGGGTGTCGCTCTTCGCGCTCATCTTCTCGATCGGCATCCTGGTGGACGACGCGATCGTGGTCGTGGAGAACATCCACCGCCACCAGCTCATGTCGGACGCGCCGCTCGCCGCCATGATCCCGGGCGCGGTGGACGAGGTCGGCGGGCCGACCATCCTCGCCACCTTCACCGTGATCGCGGCCCTGCTGCCGATGGCGTTCGTGACCGGGCTGATGGGGCCGTACATGAGCCCGATCCCGATCAACGCGTCGATCGGGATGCTGATCTCGCTCGCGATCGCGTTCATCGTCACGCCCTGGCTCGCCGCGCGGCTCCTCGCGAAGCACCGGCCGCACGAGGCCCACACCGCCGAAGGCGAGAGCCCGCACATCGCGCGCTTCTTCGCGCGCGTGATCACGCCCTTCCTGCGCCGCGAGCAGGGCCGGCGCGCGCGCTGGCTGCTCTTCGCGGCGATCATGGCGCTCATCGTCGGCAGCGTCTCGCTCGCCGCGGTGCGGCTCGTGGTGCTCAAGATGCTGCCGTTCGACAACAAGAGCGAGTTCCAGGTGGTGCTCGACATGCCCACCGGCACGGCGCTCGAGGAGACCGCGCGCGTGCTCGGCGAGATGGGGGAGCACCTCGCGACCGTGCCCGAGGTGGCGAACTACCAGATCTACGCCGGCACGGCCGCGCCGATCAACTTCAACGGCCTGGTGCGCCAGTACTACCAGCGCCAGTCGCCCGAGCTCGGCGACATCCAGGTGAACCTCGTCGACAAGCACCACCGCGACCGCAAGTCGCACGAGATCGCGACCGCCGTCCGCCCGGAGCTCCAGCGCATCGCCGCGAAACACGGGGCGACGGTGAAGGTGGTCGAGGTGCCGCCGGGCCCGCCGGTGCTCTCGCCGATCGTCGCGGAGGTGTACGGCCCCGATTACGCGGGCCAGCAGGCGCTCGCGCAGGCGATGCGCGCGACCTTCGCGGGGACGCCCGACATCGTGGACGTGGACTCAAGCGTCGAAGAAGACGCGCCGCGCATCGTGCTGCGGGTCGACCGGCGCAAGGCCGCGCTGAAGGGCGTCGCGCAGAAGGACATCGTGTACACCGTGCGCGCGGCGCTCGCCGGCGACGAAGTGACGCCGCTGCACACCGGCGCCGCGAAGTACGAGGTCCCGGTGAAGCTCTCGCTCCCGCCGGAGCAGGCCGGCCGCCTCGACGCGATCCTGAAGCTGCGCGTGCGCGCGGCCGACGGCGCGCTGGTGCCCCTCTCGGAGCTCGTCGCCGCGGCCGAGACCTCGCGCGAGCAGACGATCTACCACAAGGACCTGCTGCCGGTCGTGTACGTGGTCGGCGACATGGCGGGCAAGCTCGACAGCCCCCTCTACGGGATGTTCGGCATGCGCGCCGCTCTCGACGCGCTGCCGGTTCCGGCCGGCGCGGGCCTCGGCGAGTACTTCATCCGCCAGCCGTCCGACCCCTACGCGGGCTACGCGTTCAAGTGGGACGGCGAGTGGCAGGTCACTTACGAGACCTTCCGCGACATGGGCATCGCCTACGCGGTCGGGCTGGTGCTGATCTACCTGCTCGTGGTCGCGCAGTTCCGCTCCTACCTCGCGCCGCTCGTCATCATGGCGCCGATCCCGCTCACCATCATCGGCGTCATGCCGGGGCACGCGCTCCTCGGCGCGCAGTTCACCGCGACCTCGATGATCGGCATGATCGCGCTCGCCGGGATCATCGTCCGCAACTCGATCCTGCTCGTGGACTTCGTGAACCTCCAGGCCGCGGCGGGCGTCGACTTCCAGGAGGCGGTCGTGAACGCCGCGGCGACGCGCGCCAAGCCGATCGTGCTCACCGGGCTCGCGGCGATGCTCGGCGCGGTGTTCATCCTCGACGACCCGATCTTCAACGGGCTCGCGGTCGCGCTCATCTTCGGGATCCTCGTCTCGACGCTGCTCACGCTCGTCGTGATCCCGGTCCTCTATTACGCCGCGTACTGGCGCAAGGCCGAGGCGGGCGGCTTCCGCGCGCCCGAGCCCCCACCGGCCGCGGCACACGCCTGACCTCTTCTCGTCAACGACCCACCCAGGAGTAAACCATGACCACCGAAAGCGTCATCCGCATCTTCGCCGGCACCGTCATCCTCGTCTCGCTCGCGCTCGGCGCGCCGGCGAGCCCGGTGTTCCACTCGACGTACTGGCTGTGGCTCACCGCCTTCGTCGGCGCGAACCTGTTCCAGTTCGGCTTCACCGGGTTCTGCCCGCTCAACGTCATCCTCAAGAAGCTCGGCGTGAAGTCTGCCGAGGAGCGCGCGCTCGAGCGCGCGTAGTTCAGTAGACGGAGGACAGAGAGTGCGAGCCCCGCCTGTGGCGGGCTCGCTCTCTTGGGCGGGGGCGTTGGAAGGCTGTCGAAGAACGCCCCCCCGGCCCGCCGCGGCGGCGACGACGATCGGCGCGCTCGGGAGGGAAGCGTTGCTCAGCAGCCCCTGAATCACGGGGTCGGGGGAGGTGTCCCCCCTTTCGACGCCCTGGCCGCTCCGGTCACGCTCCGCCCCGTCGAAGGGGCAGGGTCGGGGTCTCCTTCCCACCCGCGGGGGTGAGGCGATGACGGAAACGTCAAGCCTTCTGTCCTCTGGGAAGCACCGCGGGTAGGTCGGCCACCGACGCGAGGACGAGATCCGCGCCCGCGGCCGCGAGGACGCGCCCGGCGTGCGCGATGCGCGCGTCGCGTTCTTCGCGCGGAAGCGCGGCGAACTCGGCCTGCGGCATCCCGATCCCGTTGCCGGTGGCGGCGACGCCGACGACGAACATGCCGGCGCTCAAGCCCTCGGCGATGCCGGCCGGCGTGTCGTCCACCTTCACGCACCGCCGCACGTCGCTCGCGCCGAGCGCCACGGCGACGGCGAGCGCCTGGCCCGGCCCGGGCCTGGGCCGCGGCACTTCGTCGCACGCCACGATCGCCTCCGGCGCGATGCCCGCCGCGCGCGCGCGCTCGGCCACGGGCGCGACGATCGCGCGCGGGTAGCCGGTGGTCGAGCCGACGCGAATGCCCTGCGCGCGCAATATCGCGAGCGCCTCGGCCACGCCCGGGATCGGCGCGGAGAACGCGGCGATCGCCTCGGGCTGGCGCTCGAGATACGCGCGGTAGAGGGCATCCACGGCGCCGGCGCCCGGGGCGCCGTGCCGCGCGGCCCAGGCGCGCGAGACCTCCGCGGTCGCGAGGATCTGCGCGACGTGGTGGCGCTTCGCGAGCCCCATGTGCGGCCGGATCACCGCGGCCGGGACGTCGATGCCGAAGGCCGCGAACGCGGCGCGCATCGCCTCGACCGGCGCGCAGCTGCCGAAATCGACGAGCGTGCCTGCCCAGTCGAAGATCGCGACCTCGATGTTGCGGGCCGCCACGTCGCCCTAGTCGCGCAGGACCGCGGGCAGCCAGAGCGCGAGCTGCGGGAACGCGAGCACGAGCAGGAGCCCGACGATCTGCAGCGCCATGAACTGCGCCATGCCGAGGTAGATGTCCTTCAGGTCCCAGTCCGGCACCACGCCCTTGAGGAAGTACGCGGAGAGCGCGACCGGCGGCGACAGCCACGCCGTCTGCAGGCACACCGCGACCAGCGTGCAGAACCACACGACGTCGATGCCGAGCTTCTGCACGAGGGGCATCAGGATCGGCACCACGATGAGGACGATCGGCACCCACTCGAGCGGCCACCCGAGCACGAAGATGATGGCGAGCATCGCGAGCAGCATCAGGGTGGGCGGCAGGTTCAGGCCGAGCAGGCTCTCGGCGATCATGTTGGCGCTGCCGAGCCGCGAGAAGACCGCGCCGAAGAAGTTCGACGCCGCCACCAGCACGAGGATCATGCTCGACGTGATGAGCGTCGCCTTCATCGCCATCCGGAACTTCGCCCAGGTGAGCCGCCGGTAGAGGACGGTGAGCACGAAGACGGCGAACGCGCCCACCGCGCCGGCATCGGTCGGCGTGGCGATGCCCGCGAGGATCACGCCGAGCGTGGCGAGGATCACCACCACCACCGGCAGGATCCCGAGCGCGAGCTCGCGCGCGACTTCGCCCCAGGAGCTGGCGCGCTCTTCCGGCGGCAGCGCCGGGCCGAGCGCCGGGTCGAGGAAGCTGCGCACGAGCGTGTAGGCGATGTAGAGCCCGGCGAGCAGCAGGCCGGGGAAGACGGCGGCGGCGAAGAGGTCGGTCGCCGGCACGCCGACCACGGGTCCCATGACGATCAGCATCACCGAGGGCGGGATGAGGATGCCGAGGGTGCCGCCCGCGGTGATCGCGCCCGCGGACAGGCGCACGTCGTAGCCGCTGCGCTTCATCGCCGGCGCGGCCATCACGCCGAGCAGCGTCACCGAGGAGCCGACGATGCCGGTGGCGGCGGCGAAGATGGTTGCCGTGAGCAGCACCGCGAGGTAGAGCGACCCGCGCAGCGCCCCGAGCGCGAGCTGCACCCCGCGGAAGAGGCGCTCCATCAGCCCCGACTGTTCGAGGAGGTAACCCATGAAGAGGAAGAAAGGCACCGACGCGAGCGTCGTGTCCTTCATGACGCTGAACACCTGCAGCGTCATCAGGTAGAGCACCTGCTTGTCGAGGCCGATGTAGCCGAAGACGAGCGCGACGGCGATCAGCGTGAACGCGATCGGGAAGCCGATGAAGATCGCGGCGAAGAGGACGACGAGCGACGTCACGCCGAGCCACTCGGGGCTCATCGCGCGTCCCCGTCGAGCCAGGCGCCCGAGTACGCCGCCCAGAGGCTCTTCAGGAGCTCGGAGAGCCCCTGCAGCAGGAGCAGCACGAGCGCGACGAAGAGCGAGAGCTTGAGCGGCCAGATGATCGGCATCCACGGGCTCGACACCGCGCGCTCGCCGCGCGCGAACGACACCGCAAAGTAGTCCCAGCTCACCACGGCGAAGGCGATGAGCCCGGGGAAGAAGAAGAGGAGGTAGCAGACCGCGTCCACCCAGCCCTGGCGGCGCGGCGACCACGCCGCGTAGAAGGTGTCGGTGCGGATGTGGCCCTTCGCGAGCAGCGTGTACGCGGCGCCGAGCATGAAGAAGGCGCCGTAGAGGAACGACGTCATGTCGTACGCCCAGATGGTGGGCGCGTCGAAGACGTAGCGCGCGGTCACCTCCCAGACGAGCGACAGCACCATCGGGACGATCAGCCACCCGACGAGCCAGCCGGAGAGGCGGCTGATGCCGTCGAGGGTCCGGGTGGCGGCGACCAGGGCCGCGGGCGGGCGTTTCACGGGCTGCTTCTCCCCTGGCCGCGGGCGAAGAAAGGCCGCCCGGCTGCGGCTCGCGGCGTGGACCGGGCGGCGGGCGTGCGGCTACTTTTTCTGCAGGGCGGCGTTGCCGAGGCCCGAGTAGAGGTCGATGATCTTCGTCCAGTAGGGCACGACGGTGACGGCGAAGCTCTTCTGCGAGTCGAGCACCTGCTTGAAGAACGGGTCCTTCTGCGCGTAGCGGTCGAGGACGACGTTGGTGGCGCGCACGAACTCGGGGTAGAAGTCCTTCGGCGTGTCGTGGATCTGCACCTTGAACTCGTTGCGCAGCCGCACGATCGCCTGGGCGTTGCGGTACACGTTGAACGCGTAGGTCTCCATCATCGAGGCCATCGCGGCGACGCGCACCTGCTCCTGGATGTCGGGCGGGAGCTTGTTCCAGAACGCCTTGTTGAAGAGCACCTCGCCGACGTCGGTGGACTGGTGCAGGCCCTGCAGGTAGTAGTGCTTCCACACCGTCTGCAGGCCGAGGTTCAGGTCGTCGGCCGGGCCGATCCACTCCGCCGCGTCGATGGTGCCGCGCTGCGCCGCCGGGACGATCTCGCCGCCGGGCATCGCCACCGCCGCGACGCCCATCTCCTTGAAGATCTCGCCGGTGATCCCGGGAGGCGAGCGGTACTTCATCTTCTTGAAGTCGGCGGTCGAGTTGATCGGCTGCTTGAACCACCCGAGGGGGTCGGGGCCCATCGGCTGGATCATGAGCGGCTCGACGTTGACCTTGAGGACGTCCGAGTAGAGCTTGCGGTAGAGGTCGTACCCGCCGCCCTCCATCAGCCACGCGACGTGCGAGATCTGGTCGAGGCCGACGCCCGCGCCCGCCATCGGGTTGGAAAAGAGCCCCGCCGCCGGGTGCTTGCCCGACCAGTAGTGGGTCCAGGCGTAGCCGCCCTCGACGACGCCCTTGTCCACGGCGTCGAGGATCTCGAACGCGGGCACCACCGCGCCGTCGGGGAGGATCTCGAGCTTCAGGCGCCCGGCCGACATCTTCTCGATGCGGTCGGCCCAACGCTTGAGCAGCTCGAAATACATGCTCGCCGCGGGCACGGCGGTCTGGATGCGCGCCTTGAACTGCTGCGGCTGCTGCGCGTGCGCGCC
>JAOAEA010000057.1:0-16056 GCA_026417035.1 Burkholderiales bacterium | reverse complement strand
AGCACCGCCGCGAGCTTCGCGAACCAACGGGCCATGGTGTCCTCCTTTGGGGGGTGGCTGGGTTGCCGTCCGCCGGCGCGGATCGTGGCGTCCGCTTCGCCGGCCGCGCCGCCGCCGCGCGCGAGCGCGGGCGGCGGCGAACGGCAACCGATCCTAGACAATGGCCCCGCGCGACGCAATACTCGTTCGCCCTTTTCAACACGATGAGTTCCAAAATCCTGCAATTCTGTCGTCGGGCGCGCGCGGCGGCTCGGCCGCGACTCGGCGCGCGCGCGTGCTGCGGCGCACCGGGCGGCGCACAGGGGCGCGCGTGAACGCCGAGCACACCGACTTCGTGGTGGTGGGCGCGGGCAGCGCGGGCTGCGTGCTCGCCAACCGGCTCACGGCCGACGGCCGCCGCCGCGTGACGCTGCTCGAGGCCGGTCCGCGTGACCGCTACCTCTGGATCCACATCCCGATCGGTTACGGCAAGACGATGTTCCACCCGCGCTACAACTGGGGCTTCCACACCGAGCCCGAGCCGGGGATGAACGGCCGCAGGATCTACTGGCCGCGCGGGCGCGGCCTCGGCGGCTCGTCGTCGATCAACGGCCTCATCTACGTGCGCGGGCAGCCCGAGGACTACGACGCCTGGGCGGCGGCGGGCAACCGCGGCTGGGGCTGGCAGGACGTGCTGCCTTACTTCCGGCGCCTCGAGCACAACACGCGCGGCGCCGACGCGTTCCACGGCGCCGACGGCCCGCTGTGGTGCTCCGACATCCCGGAGAAGCACGAGCTGATGGAGGCGATCATCCGCGCCGCCGAGTCGCTCGGCGTGCCCGTGAACGACGACTTCAACGGCGCGCGGCAGGAGGGCGTGGGCTATTACCAGCTCTTCACGCGGCGCGGCTGGCGCTGCTCGACGGCGGTCGCGTACCTGCGGCCCGCGGCGAAGCGTCCGAACCTGCGCGTGCTGACGGGCGCGCACGCGACGCAGGTGCTGTTCGAAGGGCGCCGCGCCGTCGGCGTGCGCTTCGTGCGCGGCGGCGCGACGCGCGAGGTGCGCGCCACCCGCGGCGTGATCCTCGCCGCCGGCGCGGTGCAGTCGCCGCAGCTCCTGCAGCTCTCCGGGGTGGGGCCGGCGGCGCTGCTCGCCGCGCACGGCATCCCGGTCGTGCACGATCTCGCCGGCGTCGGTGAGAACCTGCAGGACCACCTGCAGCTCAGGCTCATCTACCGCGTGAAGAAGCCCATCACGACGAACGACGACCTGGCGAGCGTGTGGCGCCGCGCCAGGATCGGGCTGCAGTGGCTCCTCTCCCGCAGCGGCCCGCTCGCCATCGGCATCAACCAGGGCGGGCTCTTCACGCGCGTGCTCCCCGAATCGGCGACGCCCGACGTCCAGTTCCATTTCGCCACGCTGTCGGCGGACCTGGCCGGGGCGAAACCACATCCGTGGCCGGGCTGCACGTTCTCGGTGTGCCAGCTGCGTCCGGAGAGCCGCGGCCACGTGCGGCTGAAGTCGCGCGACCCGCTGGCGGCGCCGGCGATGCAGCCGAACTACCTCTCCGCGGCGCTCGACCGGCGCGTCGCCATCGCCGCGATCCGGTTCGCGCGCCGCCTCGCGCGCGCGCCGGCGCTCGCCGATTACATCGACGCCGAGTACCGGCCGGGCGACGCGGCCGAGAGCGACGACGAGTTGCTCGAGTTCGCGCGCGAATACGGGGCGACCATCTTCCATCCCTCCGGCACGTGCAGGATGGGGGCCGACCGCCTCGCCGTCGTGGACGACCGGCTGCGCGTGCACGGTGTCGAGGGCCTGCGCGTCGTGGATGGCTCGGTGATGCCGACGCTCGTCTCGGGCAACACCAACGCGCCGGTGGTGATGATCGCCGAGAAGGCGGCCGACCTCGTCGTCGAGGACGAGCGGGCCGCGCCCTAGCGGCGTGACACGAGACGCCGACACGACGTCGGCGAGCGCCCTGCGCGCAGGCGCCGTGCGAGCAGGGAGCCCGTTTCGCGTCGCGGGAGTTTCAGGACGGGCCGTGGCCCCTCGCGCACCGACCTGCCAGCCGCGGGCGGATCAGGCCGCGCGCCTGCGGCGCGGCGCCGCAGCTGGCGCGCTCGCCGCGTCCCTGCCGGGCTCGAGGGTCGCCGCGAGCGCGGCGGCCGCCTCCTCGAGCATCGGCAGGAAGCCGAGGCCGCGCTCGAGCGGCATGCGCGAGGTCGGCGCGTGCACCGCGACCGCCGCCACCACGCGCCCGCGCGCGACGCGCACCGGGACGGCGACGCAGGCGACGCCGGCGAGATACTCCTCGTCGTCGGTCGCGTAGCCCTGGGCGCGGATGCGGTCGAGCTCCGCGGCGAGCCGCTTCGGGTCGTCGATGGTGTTCTCGGTGAAGCGCGGCGTCGGCAGGGCGGAGAGCAGCCGCGTGCGCCGCGACTTCGGCAGGAACGCGAGCAGGAGCTTCCCGCTCGCGCTGCAATGCGTCGGCACGCGCGATCCCGGCTGCAGGTTCATCCGCAGCGGCCAGGCCGTCTCGACGCGGTCGAGGTACACGACCTCGCCGCCGTCGAGCATCGTCAGGTTGCAGGTCTCGCCGATGCGCGCGACGAGCCCCTGCAGGATCGCGTGGCGCTCGGCGCGCACGCCGGGGTTGATCACCGCGCCCAGGCCGAGGCGCGCGAGGCGCGGCCCCACCGTGAAGCGCTTGCCGACCGGCTCGCGGGCGAGCAGGCCGTCGGCGGCGAGCTCGCCGACGATGCGGTGCACGGTGGGCTTGGGCAGCCCGACGGCGTCGACGAGCGCGGTGAGGGAGAGCGGCCGCTCGGCGGCGGCGACCGCCTCCATGAGCCGCACCGCGCGGATCGCGGCGGAGGTGGTGTCGAGCTTGCGCGCCATGGGCCGTGGTCGGGTCCGGAGCGCGGATTCTAGCGAAAATGAAACGGCGGGTCTCGATGCCGGCGCGAGGGCTTGCCCGCGCGGTGACCGCCGTGCTATCAAGCCGCCATCCGCCGCGACCCGCCGGCGCGCCGGGGACGGCCCCTCGCGGCGCGCGGCCCGGCCAACCCGCAATCCCCGAGCGAAGGAGAACGAACATGGGCAACGAATCGGCCATCCAGCGGACCGTGGTGTCCGGGCGCACGCGCATGACCCCTTCCGAGGCGTTCGTCGAGACCCTCGTCGCGCAGGGCGTCACCAACGTCTTCGGGATCGTCGGCTCGGCGTTCATGGACGCGCTCGACCTCTTCCCGGCCGCGGGCATCCGCTTCATCCCGACGGTGCACGAGCAGGGCGCGGCGCACATGGCCGACGGCTACTCGCGCGTCTCGGGCAGGCACGGCGTGTGCATCGGCCAGAACGGGCCGGGCATCACCAACTTCGTCACCGCGATCGCTGCGGCTTACTGGGCGCACAGCCCGGTGGTCGCGGTGACGCCCGAGACCGGCACGATGAGCCTCGGCCTCGGGGGGTTCCAGGAGGCCGAGCAGCTCGCGATCTTCCAGAAGATCACCAAGTACCAGGCGCACGTGAACAACCCGGCGCGCATGGCCGAGCTCACCGCGCGCGCCTTCGACCGCGCGCTCGTGGACCTGGGTCCGACGCAGCTCAACATCCCGCGCGACTTCTTCTACGGCGAGATCGAGTGCGAGATCCCCGACCCGGTGCGGATCGAGCGCGGCGCGGGCGGCGAGAAATCGCTCGACGCGGCCGCGGCGCTGCTCGCCGGCGCGAAGTTCCCGGTCATCGTCTCGGGGGGCGGCGTGATCGCCGCCGACGGCGTCGCGGCCTGCGCGAAGCTCGCCGACCTCCTCGGCGCGCCGGTGGCGACGAGCTACCTCCACAACGACGCCTTCCCGGCGTCGCACCCGCTGTGGGTGGGCCCGCTCGGCTACCAGGGCGCGAAGGCGGCGATGAACCTGATGGCCAAGGCCGACGTGGTGGTGGCGCTCGGCTCGCGGCTCGGGCCGTTCGGCACGCTGCCGCAGTACGGGCTCGACTACTGGCCGAAGAACGCCAAGATCATCCAGATCGACGCCGACCCGAAGGTGCTCGGCCTGGTGAAGAAGATCTCGGTGGGCATCTGCGGCGACGCCGCCGCGGCCGCGCAGGCGATCGCGGCGCGGCTCGCCGGCAGGCCGCTCGCCGGGGCCGCCTCGCGCGAGGCGCGGCTCGCCGAGGTCGCGCGCGAGAAGGCGGCGTGGGAGAAGGAGCTCGCCGAGTGGACGCACGAGCGCGACCCGTGGAGCCTCGAGGTCGCGAAGGGCTCGGGCCGCATGCACCCGCGCCAGATGCTGCGTGAGCTCGAGCGGGCGATGCCCAGGGACGCGATGGTGTCCACGGACATCGGCAACATCTGCTCGGTCTCCAACTCGTACCTGCGCTTCGAGCGGCCGCGCAGCATGTTCGCGGCGATGAGCTTCGGCAACTGCGGCTACGCCTTCCCGACGATGATCGGCTGCAAGGTCGCCGCGCCCGACCGCCCGGGCGTCGCATACGTCGGCGACGGCGCGTGGGCCATGAGCCTCGGCGAGATCCTCACCTGCGTGCGCGAGAAGATCCCGGTGACGGTGGTGGTCTTCAACAACCAGCAGTGGGGCGCGGAGAAGAAGAACCAGGTGGACTACTACGGCAACCGCTTCGTCGGCTCGAACCTCGAGAACCCGAGCTTCGCCGCCATCGCGCGCGCGATGGGCGCGGACGGTCGGGCGGTCGAGGCGCTCGGCGACGTCGGGCCGGCGCTCGCGGAGGCGTGCGCGGCGCAGAAAGAGGGCCGCACGACCATCCTCGAGATGATGGTCACGCGCGAGCTCGGCGACCCGTTCCGCCGCGACGCGCTCAAGCCGCCGGTCCGGCTCCTGGAGAAGTACAAGGCGCTCGCGGCGCGCTGACAAGACGCGGGGGCGCCGGCGGCGGCTCGCCGCGCCGGCGCCGCGAAACCGCGCATCGGGCCGCGTTTCTTTCACCAGAGGAGACATGCACACATGCACATGAAAGGACTCATCGCCGGGATCGCCGCCGCGCTGGCGGCGATCGCCCCGTTCCATCCGGCGGCGGCGCAGGGCACGTGGCCGTCGAAGCCGATTCGCCTCATCAATCCCTTCCCCGCGGGCGGCGGCACCGACACGTTCGCGCGCCCGCTCGCCGCGGTGCTCACCAAGCAGCTCGGCCAGCAGGTGATCGTCGAGAACATCGGCGGCGCGGGCGGCACCGTCGGCGCCGCGCGCGCGGCGAAGGAGCCGGCGGACGGCTACACGTTCCTCGTCGGCGCCGTGCACCACACGATCGCGCCGAGCGTTTACGCGCGGCTGCAATACGACATCGAGAAGGACTTCGCGCCGGTCACGCTGCTCGCGATCGTCCCCAACGTGGTGGTCGTGCAGCCGAAGCACCCGTTCAAGACCGTGAAGGAGGTCGAGACGTTCGCCCGCGCCAACCCCGGCGTGCTCAACTTCGGCTCGCCGGGCTCGGGCACCTCGCAGCACCTCGCCGGCGAGCTCTTCAAGGTGCGCACCGGCACCGACATGGTCCACGTCCCCTACCGCGGCCTCGGCCCGGCGATGCAGGACTTCCTCGCGGGGAACCTCGACCTCATCTTCGACGGCATGGGTGCCTCGGCGGCGCAGATCCGCGCGGGGAAGGCGCGCGCCGTGGGCCTGATGGCGGCGAAGCGTTCGCCGCAGTTCCCGGACATCCCGACGCTCGCCGAGCAGGGCTACGCGGGCATGGAGGTGTCCACGTGGTACGGCCTCTGGGCGGTCCGCGGCACGCCGAAGGAGATCGTCGACCGGATGCACGCCGAGGTGGTGAAGGCGCTCAAGGATCCGGTCATGGTGAAGGCCTGGGAGAACGCCGCGGCGGAAGCGGGCGGCCAGACGCCCGAGGAGTTCGGGAAGTTCGTGCGCGCGGAGATCGAGCGCTGGGCGCAAATCGCGAAGGCCTCCGGCGCCCGCGTCGACAACTGATGGGCGCGACGGACACGGCGGGCGCGGCGCGCGCGGCGGTGGCCGCGATCGTCGCGCGCGCGCGCGCGGCCCAGGCGATCGCCGAGCGCTGGACGCAGCGGCAGGCCGACGACGCGGCGCTCGCGGCGGGGTGGGCGATCATGGCGCCCGAGCGCAACCGCGCGCTCGCCGAGCTCGCCGTGCGCGACACCGGGCTCGGCAACGTCGAGGACAAGCTCGCCAAGAACCACCGCAAGACGCTCGGGCTGTTGCGCGACCTCGCGGGGGCGAAGACGGTGGGCGTGATTGCGTCCGACCCGGCGAGGGGCCTGGTCGAGATCGCGCGCCCGATCGGCGTGGTGGCGGCGATTACGCCCTCCACCAATCCGGGCGCGACGCCCGCGAACAACATCGTCAACGCGCTGAAGTGCCGCAACGCGATCGTGCTCGCGCCCTCGCCGAAGGGCGCCACGACGGCGGCGAAGCTCGTCGAGTTCGTGCACGCGGAGCTCGATCGCGTCGGCGCGCCGCGCGACCTGGTGCAGCTCCTGCCCGCGCCAGTGACCCGGGACGCGACGCTCGAGCTGATGCGGCAGGCAGACCTCGTCGTCGCGACCGGGTCGCAGGCGAACATCCGCGCCGCCTACTCGAGCGGGACGCCCGCGCTCGGCGTCGGCGCCGGCAACGTCGCGGCGATCGTGGACGCGAGCGCCGACCCGGCCGCGGCGGCGAAACGCATCGCGCTCTCCAAGACCTTCGACAACGCGACGAGCTGCTCGTCGGAGAACAGCGTCGTCGTCCTGGACGCCGTCTATCGGCCCACCCTCGCCGCGCTCGCCGCCGAGGGCGGCGTGCTGCTCGACGCCGGGGAGAAGGAGCGCCTCGCGCGGACGATGTGGCCGGACGGCAGGCTCTCGCCCGCGGTCACCGCGCAGGCGGCGCCGCGCATCGCCGCGCTCGCGGGCCTCGCGGGCGAGCGCTTCGCGCGGGCGCGTTTCCTGATGGTGGAGGAGACCGGGACCGGGCCCGCGTTCCCCTTCTCGGGCGAGAAGCTCTCGCCGGTGCTCGCCGTCTATCGCGTAGCCGACTTCGACGCCGCGTGCGCGACGGTCCGCGCGATCTACGCCTACCAGGGCGCGGGCCACTCGGTGGGCATCCACACGGCCGACGACGCGCAGCCGATGCGGCTCGCCGAGGAGCTGCCCGTGGCCCGCGTGATCGTGAACCAGGCCCATTGCATCGCCACCGGCGGGAGCTTCGACAACGGCCTGCCGTTCTCGCTCTCGATGGGCTGCGGGAGCTGGGGGAAGAACAGCTTCTCGGACAACCTGAACTACCGGCACTTCCTGAACGTCACCCGGATCGCGCGCCCGATCCCCGCCGTCGTGCCGGCGGAGGACGAGATCTTCGGCGACTGGCTGGCGCGCTACCACGGAGGGGCATGAGACCGGCCACGGTCCGGGCCGCCGTGGACGCGCAAGCGGCGGCGCGCCCCGGCGCTCCGTACTTCATCTCCCCCGAGGCCGGACGCGCGCTCTCCTTCGGCGGATTGCGCGACGCCGCGCTGCGGCTGCACGGGCAGCTGCGGGCGCTCGGCGCGGTGCCGGGCGACAAGGTCGCCCTCTACATGGGCAACGGCATCGCGACCGCGCAGCTCTTCGTCGGCGCGATGTACGGCGGCTACACGGTCGTCCCGCTCAACCTGCTGGCGCAGGGCGCGCAGCTCGAATACGTGCTCGGCCACTGCGACGCGCGGCTCGTGTTCGTCGCGCCGCAGGAGATGGAGAAGGTCGCGGCGGCCGTCGCGAGGCTCGCGCGGCCGCTGCGGCTCGTCGCGGTCGATCCCGACGCGGCGGACCTCTACCCGGACGCCGCGCACGCGCCGCTCGCGCCCGTGGACGAGGGCGACGACGCCCTGATGATGTACACCTCGGGCACGACCGGGACGCCCAAGGGCGTGGTGCTCGCGCAGTCCGCGGTGATCGCCGGCGGCCGGTTCGTGAGCGAGGCGCACGCGCTCGGAAGCGCCGACCGGGTGCTCGGGTCGCTCCCGCTCTACCACATCAACGGCCAGATCGTGCAGGCGACCTCGCCGCTGGTGCACGGCGGCAGCGTGGTGATGCCGCACCGCTTCAGCGCCTCGGCGTTCTGGCGGCTCGCGGCGGAGCACCGCTGCACGTGGATCAACGTCGTGCCCACGATCATCTCCTACCTGCTCGCCGGCCCCGACCCGCGTGGCGAGGGGCTGGACATCTCCGCGATCCGCTTCTGCCGCTCGGCCTCCGCGCCGCTCGCGCCGGAGCACCATCGCGCGTTCGAGGCGAAGTTCGGCATCGAGGTGATCGAAACGATGGGGCTCACCGAGACCGCGGCGCCGTGCTTCACGAACCCCCTCGAGCGCGCGCGGCGCAAGATCGGCTCGCCCGGACGCGCGTTCGGCAACGAAGCGAAGATCGTCGCCCCCGACGGACGCGCGCTCGGCCCGCGCGAGACCGGCGAGATCCTGGTGCGCGGCGCGAACGTGATGAAGGGCTATTACAAGGCGCCCGAGGAGACCGCGAAGGCGCTCGAACCCGACGGCTGGCTGCACACCGGCGACCTCGGCTACCTCGACGAGGACGGCTTCGTCTTCGTGACCGGCCGGCTCAAGGAGCTCATCATCAAGGGCGGCGAGAACATCGCGCCGCGCGAAGTCGACGAAGCGCTCATCCGCCACCCGGCGGTGCTCGAGGCCGCGGCGGTCGGCATCCCGGACGAGCACTACGGCCAGGAGATCTTCGCGTGCGTGATCCTCAAGCCCGGCGCGCGCGTCGAGGAGGAGGAACTCAAGGCCTTCTGCCGCGCCGAGATCGGGCCGTACAAGACGCCGCGGATGATTCGCGTGGTCGACGAGCTGCCCCGCGGGCCCTCGGGCAAGGTGCAGCGCCTGAAGCTCGTCGAGCTGGCGAACGCCTGACCGGCGCGGTGCTCGGCGCAGAAGCGCCGCCGGCTGCGCGCGTGCGTCACGCGCGGCCGGAGGCCGGGGAAGCGTCAGGCGGAGTAGGGTTGCTGCGGGACGTTCGGCTGCGGCGCCGCGTTCGGCGCCGCGGGCTTCGGCGCGTACCCACCCGGCCCCCGCATCCACTTGCCGCGCTCGGGCAGCGTCACGCCCTGCTCTTTGGCGCGCGCCGTGACGAGCGCGCGATGCTCCTCGCGGAGCTTCTGCCGCTCCTCGGCGGTGACGGCGTTGCGCATCTGCTCGCGGAACGTCGCGCGCTCCTCGGCGGTGAGGAGCTGTGCGCCGGCTCCGCGTGCCTGCGGTCCGGCGCCCGGCCCGCGCGGCCCATGCCCCGCGCCGGGACCGGCGCCCGGCCCGCGGGGCCGGTCGGGAAGGGTGATGCCCTTCTCCTGCGCCCGTGCCTGGAGCGCCGCGTGGTGCGCCTCGCGAACCTGCGCGCGCTCTTCGGGGGTCCTGGCCGCCTGCATCTGCTCGCGGAAGGCCTGGCGTTCCTCGGGCGTCAGCAGGTTGCCGTACATCGCGCCCGGCTTGCCGCCCGGGCCGCCGTGCCGCGCGTGAGGCCCCGGGCCGCCTGCGCGCGGCCCCGGCGCCGGAAGGGTGATGCCCTTCTCTTTCGCGCGCGTCTCGGCCTGGGCCCGGAAGTCGTCGCGCAGCTTCGCCCGCTCCTCCGGCGTCTTGGCCGAGAGCATTTGCTCGCGGTGCTGCGCGCGCTCCTCGGGCGTGAAGAGCTGGCTGTAAGGACCGTCGCCGCGCGGGCCGTAGCCCGGCCCGCCGCCGCCGTGGCCGCTCCGCGGTACCGGCCCGGATCCCGGCCCGGCGCCTTGTTTCGCGCCGCGCGGCTCGGCGAGCGTGACGCCTTTCTCCCTGGCGCGCTGGTCCATGAGCGCTCGGTGCTCGTCCCGGATCTTCTGGCGCTCTGCCGCGGTGGTCGCGGCGCGCATCTTTTCCTGGTAGGCCGCGCGCTCTTCCGGGGTCATGAGCTGGTATCCGTAGACGCGCTCGGCCTGCGCTTGTTGCGGCGCGGGCTGGGCCGGCGCCTGGGCGAGGGCGCTGGCGGCGCCGAGGGCGAACGCCGCTGCGAGCGCCGATGCGATGAGTGTGCGTTTCATGGTCTTGCTCCTCGGGTTCTGCGTGAATGGCGATCCCATTACAGCCGATGGCGGCCGCGAAAGGCTCTCGGGATTGCGCCGTTTTGTAACGACCGGTTGCCTCATCGCGGACGGTTACAGGCGGAAACAGCGAGGCCGGGGCGCACGGGACGGGGCGCCCGGGCGGGTGCCCCCGCGCGAGCGCGTACCCGCGGCGACGCGCGCATGGGCGCCAAGGCGGGGCTTGAAAGCATCGAGCGCGCCCACTATCATTAGCACTCGCAAGGGCTGAGTGCTAACAAAGCCCTCGAGCGGTTACGCTTCCCGGCGGCTCAGTGAGCGGCCACTAACAACCGATTCAAGGAGGCAATTCCCATGAAAATCCGTCCGTTGCACGACCGCGTGATCGTCAAGCGCATGGAAGAAGAGCGCAAGTCCGCGGGCGGCATCGTCATCCCCGACACCGCCGGCGAGAAGCCGGACACTGGCGAGATCATCGCCGTGGGCACCGGCAAGATCCTCGAGGACGGCAAGGTGCGGCCCCTCGACGTGAAGGTCGGCGACAAGGTCCTGTTCGGCAAGTACTCCGGTCAGACCGTCAAGCTCGAGGGCACCGAGTACCTCGTGATGCGCGAAGAAGACATCATGGGCGTGATCGCCTGAAGCGCGCACTGAAGAACCCCGCAACAGCAAGATCGAATCAGGAGTTTTCCAATGCCTGCCAAAGACGTACGTTTCCACGAGGACGCCCGGCACAAACTGCTCGAGGGCGTGAACATCCTCGCCAACGCGGTGAAAGCCACCCTCGGTCCGAAGGGCCGCAACGTGGTGCTCGAGCGCTCGTTCGGCGCCCCGACCGTCACCAAGGACGGCGTGTCGGTCGCGAAGGAAGTCGAGCTGAAGGACAAGTTCCAGAACATGGGCGCGCAGATGGTCAAGGAGGTGGCGTCCAAGACCTCGGACGTCGCCGGTGACGGCACCACCACTGCGACCGTGCTCGCGCAGGCCATCGTCCGCGAAGGCCTGAAGTACGTGGCCGCCGGCATGAACCCGATGGACCTCAAGCGCGGCATCGACAAGGCGGTCGTCGCGGTCGTCGACGAGCTGAAGAAGATCTCCAAGCCCACCACGACCTCGAAGGAGATCGCCCAGGTCGGCTCGATCTCGGCGAACTCCGACGAGTCGATCGGCAAGATCATCGCCGAGGCGATGGACAAGGTCGGCAAGGAGGGCGTGATCACCGTCGAGGACGGCAAGTCGCTCGAGAACGAGCTCGACGTGGTCGAGGGCATGCAGTTCGACCGCGGCTACCTCTCGCCCTACTTCATCAACAACCCCGAGAAGCAGATGTCGGTGCTCGAGGACGCCTACATCCTCCTGCACGACAAGAAGATCTCGAACATCCGCGAGCTCCTGCCGATCCTCGAGCAGGTCGCGAAGGCGGGCAAGCCGCTGCTGATCATCGCCGAGGACGTCGAGGGCGAGGCGCTCGCGACGCTCGTCGTGAACAACCTGCGCGGCATCCTCAAGACCGCCGCGGTCAAGGCGCCGGGCTTCGGCGACCGCCGCAAGGCGATGCTCGAGGACATCGCGATCCTCACCGGCGGCACCGTGATCGCCGAGGAGCTCGGCCTGTCGCTCGAGAAGGCGACGCTGAAGGACCTCGGCCGCGCCAAGAAGATCGAGGTCGCCAAGGAAGACACGACCATCATCGACGGCGCCGGCGAGGCGAAGGCGATCGAGGCGCGGGTCAAGAACATCCGCACGCAGATCGAGGAAGCGACCAGCGACTACGACCGCGAGAAGCTGCAGGAGCGCGTGGCGAAGCTCGCCGGCGGCGTGGCGGTGATCAAGGTCGGCGCCGCGACCGAGGTCGAGATGAAGGAGAAGAAGGCCCGCGTCGAAGACGCGCTGCACGCGACCCGCGCCGCGGTGGAAGAGGGCATCGTCGCCGGCGGCGGCGTGGCGCTCATCCGCGCGCGCAAGGCGCTCGACAAGCTGAAGGGCGAGAACCCCGACCAGGAGGCCGGCATCAAGATCGTCGGCCGCGCGCTCGAGGAGCCGCTGCGCGCGATCGTGGCCAACTCCGGCGGCGAGCCCTCCGTGGTGCTGAACAAGGTCGTCGAGGGCAAGGGGAACTTCGGCTTCAACGCCCAGACGGAGGAGTACGGCGACCTCGTCGAGATGGGCGTCGTCGACCCGACCAAGGTCACCCGCACCGCGCTGCAGAACGCCGCGTCCGTGGCCGGCCTGATCCTCACCACCGACGTCGCGGTGGCCGAGCAGGTCGAGGAGAAGAAGGGCGGCGCCGGCGGCGGCATGCCCGGCATGGGCGGCATGGGCGGCATGGACATGGACATGTAGCGCGCATCAGAGGACAGAGGACAGAAGACCGAAAGACAGAGGACAGACGATCAGGGCCCCGCTTCGGCGGGGCTTTTTTTTCCAGAGGACAGAGGGCAGAGGACAGAAGGCAGAGGGCTGGATGGGCCGATCCCGGCGTTCCCACCGCACGGGTAGGGCGACGAACCGTTGCCTCTGAAGGGGAGCCCGGGGTGCACCGATCCTCCCTCCCCGGACGAAGCGAGCCCCGCCGCAGGCGGGGCTGTGGCTTTCTGTCCCCTGACCGGGCGTTACAATCGCGCGCCGCCATGAACTTCATCGCGAAGCTTCGCGCCGCGTGGCAGCGGAACGATTCGCTCCTCTGCGTCGGCCTCGATCCGGATCCCGTCCGGCTGCCCGCGCACCTGCGGGCGCGGGCGACACCGGTCCTCGACTTCTGCCGCGAGATCGCGGACGCGACCGCGGACCTCGTCTGCGCGTTCAAGCCGCAGATCGCCTACTTCGCGGCGGCGCGGGCGGAGGCCGAGCTCGAGGCGCTCCTCGCGCACATCCGCGCGCGGCATCCGGCGATCCCGGTGATCCTCGACGCCAAGCGCGGTGACATCGGTTCGACCGCCGAGCAGTACGCGCGCGAAGCGTTCGAGCGCTACGGCGCCGACGCGGTGACCGTGAACCCCTACCTCGGCGGCGACTCGATCGAACCCTTCACGCGCTACGCCGACCGCGGCGTGATCGTGCTCTGCCGCACGTCCAACCCCGGCGGGACCGACCTGCAGGGCCTCGATGTCGGCGGGGGGGAACCGCTCTACCGGCGCGTGGCCAAGCTCGCCGCCGGGCCGTGGAACGCCAACGGCAACTGCGGCCTGGTCGTCGGCGCAACCTTCCCGAAGGAGCTCGCCGAGGTGCGCGCGCTCGTCGGCGACATGCCGCTGCTCGTGCCCGGCATCGGGGCGCAGGGGGGCGACGTCGCGGCGACCGTGGCGGCGGGCAGGACCGCCGACGGCACCGGGCTCATCGTGAACTCGGCGCGCGCGGTCATCTATGCCGGCGGGGGGGCGGACTTCGCCGCGGCGGCGCGCGCCGCGGCGCTCGCGACCCGCGACGCGATCAACCGGCATCGCTGACGCGCCGGCAGCTTTCCCTCCCGCCGCGCCGCGGCCGTGCTGCGCCCGGCCTTCCCTTTGCTACACTCGCCGGAGCATTTTCCCCCCGAGAGGAGCGCCGCCGGACGCGAACCGGGGCGGGGGGAGGGGAGGACGGAATGCGCGTTCTCATCGTCGAAGACGACGCCGTGCTCGCCGACGGGCTCACGCGCTCGTTGCGGCAGAGCGGTTACTCGGTGGACTGCGTGCGCGACGGCATGGCGGCCGACGCGGCACTCACCACGGGCGAGTTCGACGTGGTGATCCTCGACCTCGGCCTGCCGAAGATGGCCGGGCTCGAGGTGCTCAAGCGCTTCCGCGCGCGCAACGGCTCGACGCCGGTGCTCGTGCTGACCGCGCTCGACGGCGTGAACGACCGCGTGCGCGGGCTCGATCTGGGCGCCGACGACTATCTCGCCAAGCCGTTCGTGCTCGCGGAGCTCGAGGCGCGCGTGCGCGCGCTCGCGCGCCGCGGCGCGCCGACTTCGACCGTGCTGCGCCACGGCGACCTCTCGTTCGACCGCGTCGGCAAGACCGCCGAGCTCAAGGGCCAGATGCTCGACCTCTCGGCACGCGAGCTCGCCCTGCTCGAGATCTTCCTGCAGCGGCCCGGGCGCATGGTGAACAAGGAGCAGATGGTGGACCTCCTCTGCCACTGGGGCGAAGAGGTGAGCACCAATGCGATCGAGGTGTACATCCACCGGCTGCGGAAGAAGCTCGAGCCGGGCGGGGTGCGCATCGTGACCGTGCGCGGCCTCGGCTACTGCCTCGAGAAGGCGCAGGCCGCGTGAGCGCGCGCGGGGCTCGCGTCCGGCCATGAACGATCCGCGCGTCGTCCTGCCGCGTGACGCGGACCTCGAGCGCCCCGCCGAGCCGCGCGGCCTGCGCCGATGGCCGCAGCGCGTGGCCGCCTGGACGAACGACGGGCGCGGCCGGCCGTCGCTGTTCGGCGAGATCCTCGACTGGATGCTCGCGCCGCTGCTCGTCATCTGGCCGGTGTCGGTGGCGATCATCTACGCGCTCGCCTACTCGATCGCGAACGCGCCCTACGACCGCGCGCTGCAGGGGAGCGTCATGGCCCTCGCCAACCAGATCGGCTTCCAGAACGGCAAGGTCATCGTCAACCTGCCCGCCGCCGCCAGCGCGATCCTGCGCTTCGACGAAACCGACGCGGTGTTCTACCAGGTGCGGGGGCCGCGCAACGAGGTGCTCGCCGGCGACCGCGACATGCCGGATCCGGCACGGGACGACTTCACGGCGCCGCGGGCGGTGTACTTCACCAGCCAGGTCGTGCGCGGGGCGGAGATCCGCACCGCCTATACGTTCCTCGAGTTCCGCGGCGCGACCGGGCCGGTGCTCGTGCAGGTGGGCGAGACGCTCGACAAGCGCACCAAGCTCGCCAACGAGATCATCAACGGCGTGCTCCTCTCGCAGATCCTGCTGGTGCCGGTGTTCCTGTTCCTCGTCTGGTACGGCCTGACGCAGGGCATCGCCCCGCTCAACGCGCTGCAGCGCAAGATCCGTGGCCGCAAGCCGCACGACCTCTCGCCGATCAACCCCGACGAGGCGCCGGAAGAGGTGCGCCCGTTCATCCACGCGATCAACGACCTGATGGCGCGGCTCTCCCAGAGCCTGCGCGCGCAGCAGCGGTTCGTCGCGGACGCGGCTCACCAGATGCGCACGCCGCTCGCGGGGCTCAAGACCCAGGCCGAGATCGCGCTGCGCGCCCGCGACCGCGCGGAGGTGGAGCACTCGATGCGCCAGATCGCCGCGAGCGCCGACCGCGCCTCGCACCTGGTGAACCAGCTCCTTGCGCTCGCGCGCGCGGAGAGCGACGCGCCGGTGGCGATGGCGCGTCTCGACCTCGGCGCGCTCGCCGCCGACGTCACGCGCGAGTGGGTGCCGCAGGCGATCGCGCGGTCGATCGACCTCGGCTTCGAGCCGTGCGCCGAGCCGGCGCTCGTCGAGGGCAACGCGATGCTGCTCGCCGAGGCGCTGGCGAACCTCATCGACAATGCGCTGCGCTACACGCCTCGCGGCGGGCGCGTCACCGTGCGCGTCGGCTGCGGGCCACACGCGACGCTCGAGGTCGAGGACAACGGCATCGGCATCGAGGAAGCGGACCGCGACCGCGTTTTCGAGCGCTTCTACCGCGTGCTCGGCACGGGCGCCGAGGGCTCGGGTCTCGGGCTCGCGATCGTGCGCGAAATCGCCGACCTGCACCGCGGCCGGGTCGTCGTCGAGCCGACCCGCGGCGAGGCGGGCAGCGTGTTCCGCGTCGTGCTGCCGCGCGTGGGCGCCGAGACCGGGTGAGCACGGGGGAGGCCATGGACCGAGCGGCGGTTCTCGCGAAGACGGCGAAGGGCTTGGAGGAGATCCGCTCGCGCGCGCACGGCGTGCCGCAGAAGCTCCGCACGCTCCTCATCATGGTGGACGGGACCGCGACCGTCGGCGAGACGCCCCTGCTGCGCGCCGAGCTGTTCCGCTCGGTTGCGGCCAACCCCTATCTGCGCTTTTTCGTTGCGGTCGATGCGCCGGTCGAGCTGCAGGTGACCTGGGT
>JAOAEA010000056.1 GCA_026417035.1 Burkholderiales bacterium | reverse complement strand
CGTCCACCTGCCGCTCCACCGCCGCGCGGATCGCGTCGATGCGCGCGGCGGCGGCCTCGGCCTCGTTCGCCGGCACCAGCCCCAGGTGGCGCTCGACGATGCCGAGGGCCGGGTCCTCGTGCACGGCGCCGAGCACCGGCATCCCGGTGTAGTGCTCGATCACGGCGCGCAGCTTCGCCTCGTGGCGTGCGCCGCCGAGACGGTTGAGGATCACGCCGGCGAAGGCGAGCGCCGGGTCGAACGCGCGGTAGCCGAGGAGGAGCGGCGCCACCCCGCGGGTCATGCCGCGCGCGTCCACGACCAGCACCACCGGCGTCCCGACGAGCTTCGCCAGCGCGGCGTTCGAATTCGAGCCGTCGAGGTCGAGGCCGTCGTAGAGCCCCTTGTTGCCCTCGACCAGGCAGACGCCGGCGCGCGTGCCGAAGCGCGCGAAGGTGGCGACGATCTCCTCGCGCGAGCCGGTGAAGAAGTCGAGGTTGCGGCAGGGACGCCCGCTCGCGGCCGCGAGCCACAGCGGGTCGATGTAGTCCGGCCCCTTCTTGAACGTCTGCACCGTGAGCCCGCGCCGCGCGAGCGCCGCGGCCAGGCCGACGCTCAGCGTTGTCTTGCCGGAGGACTTGTGGGCGGCGGAGACGAGGAAGCGGTGCATGGGTCGGGGATGAGCCGCAGCGCCTTCAGGCCGACCGCCACGAGCGCCGCGGCGAGGGCGACGCCGCCGACGCCCAGGACCACCTCGGGAACGCTCGGCGCGTAACGGTGGATCTCGCCGTCGAAGAAGCTGCTCGACTCCTGCCAGCCCGGAAAGATCGCGAGTGGCCAGGCCTGCGCGCCGATGATGGTGACGTACATCTGCGCGAGCCCGCCGGCGACCACCAGCACCGCGGCCGCGAGGACGCCGGCGCGCGTCTTCCCGGTGCGCGGCGAGTAGATGAGCACGAGCGGCGCGACGCCCCCGACGAGCACCTGGCCGAACCAGAAGAGGAGCGGATACACGCCGCCGTCGACGAGCAGGAAGGCCTCGACGCCGTGGTAGCGGGTCATGTAGAGCTTGGTGAGGTGGAACACCGCGGTCACGTAGAGCGAGAGCGCGACGAAGATCGCGAGCAGCCGGCCGAGGCGCACGGTGGTCTCCGCGTCGAGCGCCTGGGCGTCCCAGCGCAGCACCAGCGCGGCCGCGATCAGGAAGACGGCGGTGCCGTAGGCGAGCGAGTACACGACGAAGGCGGGGCCGAGGAGCGCCGAGTCGAACGCCTCCCGCGCCACCAGGAACCCGAAGATCGAGCCGGTGCCGGTGGTGAGCACGAGCCGCCAGAGGAACGCCGCCAGCCCGGCGCGGTCGCCGTAGCGGTTCATGCGCCGCTCCATCATGAACCACAGGTAGACGCCGACGATGAGGAAGAAGCCGTTGTAGAGGAAGATGTTGAGCGCGAAGATCGACTTGAAGTTGAAGTGCGTCATCGCGACGACCAGGCGCTCGGGGCGGCCGAGGTCGGCGACGAGGATCGCGAGCCCGCCCGCGAGCAGCGCGAGCGCGAGGAGCGCCGAGAATCGCGCGAGCGGCTTGTAGGCCGTGCGCCCGAACACCGAGGCGACCGAGGCGACGTTGAGCGCGCCGGAGGCGGCGACGATCAGGAACACCGCGAACACGTGCGGCGTCCCCCACACGATCTGGTTGTCCATCCCGGTGACGACGTGCCCGTTCGTCTCCATGTAGAGGAACGCGGCGAACCCCGCGGCGACGAACGCGGCGAGCACGGCGAGCGGCCCGTAGAACCGCCAGGCGGCGGCGGACAGCTCACGGTGGACGACGGTTGCCATCGGACCCTCTCAGACGCCCGCGTAGCGCACGCCGGGGTCGAGGGCGAGATCGGCGCGCAGGGCGCGCGCCGGCAGCTCCCGCAGCCGCTTCGCGATCGCGCTCTCCGGGTCGTTCAGGTCGCCGAACAGCATGGCGCCGTGGCCGGCCGCGGCGCACGCCTCGACGCACGCCGGGGTGCCGCCGCGGTCCACCCGGTGCACGCACAGGGTGCAGCTCTCGACGCAGCCCTTGCCGCGCGGCACGTCGGGCTTCTGGTCGGCGAGGTTCTCGTGCACGAACGAGCGCGCCTTGTAGGGGCAGGCCATCATGCAGTAGCGGCAGCCGATGCAGGTGTGCCGGTCGACGAGCACGATGCCGTCGGCGCGCTTGAACGACGCCCCCGTCGGGCAGACGTCCACGCACGGCGGGTGCGCGCAGTGCTGGCACATGACCGGCGCGCGCGCCTCGCGCCCCGTGCGCGGGTCGCGCAGGTCCACGATGCGGATCCACTGCGCGTCGGTGCGCGGGCGGCCGGTGTCGGCGAGGCCGTTCTCGGTCCGGCACGCCGTCACGCACGCCGTGCACCCGCTCGCGCACCGGTTCGCGTCGACGAGCAGGCCCCAGCGCACCTTGGCGCTCGCCGCTTCCTCCGGCGAGCGCGCGGCCGCGAGCTCGACGAGCCGGATGCCGGGCGCGATCGCCGCGCCCGCGAGGGCCGCGGCCGCCGTCCCGAGGAACGCGCGCCGCCCCGGGTCGCTCACCGGGCGCTCCCGGCCGACGCGCCGCCCGGCCGCGCGGCGTGGCACTCGAAGCAGTCGAGCCGCACCCCCGCGTAGGCGTGGCAGCTCTGGCAGAAGCCTTCGGGACCGAGGACGCTGCCCGTCTTCGCCGCCGCGTGGCACTCGACGCAGCCGGCGAGGCTGTGCCGTTTCGTGCGGATGCCCTCGTGCACCGTGCGGTCGCGCTGGTGCGTGAGGAACCTCATGTGGTCGCGGCGCATCACGTCGGTCGCCTCGACGCAGCTGCCCGGCCGCTCGACCGCGACCACCGGCTTCGCGACGCGCGACGCGCCGGCCGCCCAGGCGACCGAGGCCGCCAGGACCGCGAGCACCGCGAACGCCGCGAGCGGCCGTGGCACCGTGCTACTCCCCCATGCCCATCTGGATGTAGCCGGTCGGGCAGACGTCCGCGCAGATGTGGCAGCCGATGCACTTGGTGTAGTCGGTGTCCACGTAGCGCCCGGTGGTGGCCTTGTCCTTCTTCACCCGGAACACCGCCGTCTGCGGGCAGTACACGACGCAGTTGTCGCACTCGAAGCACAGCCCGCAGCTCATGCAGCGCTTCGCCTCGGCCACCGCGCGCTTCTCGTCGAGCGGCTCGAGGCGCTCCTCGAAGTTGCCGAGCGCGCGCTCGGCGTCGAGCACCGTCACGTTGCGGACGTTGCGCGGCGTGTGCTGGAAGTGCCCGAGGAAGAGCTCGTCGTGCGGGATCACGTAGCGCGCCGAGCGGTCCTCGTAGTTGTGCACCGCGAAGTTCGCCGACGAGGTGCCGCGCACGTGCTCGCGTGGCGCCTCGTCGACGCGCAGCCCCTTCTCCACGAGCTTGCGCATCAGGTCGAAGGCGTGGACGTCGATCTTCGGGCGCTTCTCCGGGTCCTCGCCGGCGAGGTGCCGGTCGATCCCTTCCGCGGCGATCCAGCCCTGGCCGATCGCGGTGGTGAGGAGGTGCGGCCGCAGCACGTCGCCGCCGGCGAACACGCCCTTCTGCCCGACCACCTGGTAGTTCTTGTCGGCGCTCACCGCGCCCTTGCCGTTGTCGAAGGCCTCGAGGCCGGTGAAGTCCACCGACTGGCCGATCGCCGAGACGATGAGATCCGCGGGGATCACCTCCTCCGTGCCCGGCTCGACCTTGATCTCGAGCTTCGGGCCGACGAACTTCGCCTCGCACTTCGCGATCTTCAGGCCGGTGGCGCGCCCGTCGGGCCCGCGCACCACCTCGACCGGCGCCCAGCCGTCGCGGATCGCCACGCCCTCGGCGAGCGCGTGCTCGATCTCGTGCTTGTTCGCCTGCATCTTCGCGATGGAGAACACCGACGTGAGCGTCACCTCAGCGCCGCCGCGGGCGGAAACCTCGGCGACGTCCTGCGCCGCCTTGCCGACGATCACGAGCTCGGGGTGGTCGGTCGCGTGCGGGTGCTCGATGTGGCCGAGGCGGCGCGCGACGGTCGCGACGTCGATCGACGTGTCGCCGCCGCCGACCACCACGACGCGCTTGCCGACGTGGCGGAGGCGGCCGTCGTTGAACGCGCGCAGGAACGCGGTGGCCGGGACGCAGTTGGGCGCGTCCGCCCCCGGCACCGGGAGCGGCCGGCCGCCCTGCGCGCCGAGCCCCATGAAGACCGCGTCGAACTCCGCGCGCAGCGTCTCCATGGAGACGTCGCGCCCGACGCGCGTCCCGAGCCGCGCCTCGACGCCGAGGTCGAGGATGCGCTGGATCTCGGCGTCGAGGACGTCGCGCGGCGTGCGAAAGCCCGGGATGCCGTAGCGCATCATGCCGCCCAGGGCCGCGTGCTCGTCGAAGATCGTGACCGAGTGGCCCTTGAGCGCGAGCTGGTAGGCGCAGGAGAGCCCCGCCGGCCCGCCGCCAACGACCGCGACCTTCTTGCCGGTCGTCTGCTCCGGCTTGAAGAACTTCAGCCCTTTCTCGATCGCGTATTCGCCGAGGAAGTGCTCGACGGAGTTGATGCCCACGAAGTCCTCGACCTCGTTGCGGTTGCAGCCCGACTCGCACGGCGCCGGACAGACGCGGCCCATCACCGCCGGGAACGGGTTCGCCTCGGTGAGCCGCCGCCACGCGTATTCCTGCCAAGGCACGCCCGCCGGCGGCTTCTCGGTGCCGCGCACGATCGCGAGATACCCGCGGATGTCCTCGCCGGAGGGGCAGCTCGCCTGGCAGGGCGGCGTGCTCTTCTGGTAGGTCGGGCACTTGTGCGAGTGACCGGCGTTGAAGATGTAGCCGTGCCAGTCGCGCCACTTGTTGTCGCCGTCCTTGAAGCGCCGGAACGTGAGCTTCTCGGCGCCTGGCTTCGTCTCGGCCGTCGTGGACATCGTCAACCCCCTTCTCGCCTCAGTCGTTGCGCCCGAGACGGATCGCGTCGCCGACGAGCTGGTGCACGCCGCCGATCATGTCCATTTCGAACTTGTAGTACGGGAGCACCTTCGAGAACTGCGCCTTGCAGATGGCGCAGATCGTCGCCATGAAGTTCACGCCGTGCTCCTCGACCACCCGCGCGAGCGCCTCCATGCGCGGCAGCGCGCCCTTCACGCGCAGGTCGAGCAGCTCGTCGGTGAGCAAGCCCCCGCCGCCGCCGCAGCAGAACGTGTGCTCGTGGATCGTCTCCGGCGCCATGTCGTGGAAGTGGTTGCAGGCGGCCTTGATGAGCTCGCGCGGGATGATGAACTGCCCGCGCGGCATCCCGCCCATCCCGGACCCGCGCGCGACGTTGCACGAGTCGTGGAAGGTCACGACGCGGTGGTCGTTCTTCTCGCGGTCGAGCGTGATCGCGCCGCGCCGCAGCAGGTCGTAGGTGAGCTCGCAGATGTGCTGCGGCACCGGGTAGCGGCTGTCGAGGAAGTCGAACGGTCCGATCAGCGTGTTCCAGAAGCTGTAGGCGACGCGCCAGGCGTGCCCGCACTCGCCTACGACGATGCGCTTCACCCCGAGCTCGAGCGCCGCCTCGCGCACCCGCGCGGCGATCGCCTTCATCTGCGCGTAGTTGCCGATGAACAGGCCGAAGTTGCCCGCCTCGGACGCGCGCGAGGAAAGCGTCCAGCGGATGCCGGCGGCGTGGAACACCTTGGCGTAGCCGATCAGGCTGTAGACGTGCGGCTCGGCGAAGAAGTCGGCCGAGGGCGTCACCACCAGCACCTCCGCGCCCTCCTCGTCGAGCGGGAAGCGCACGTCGACGCCGGTGTCCTCCCGGACCTCCTCGGCGAGCGTCTCGAGCGTGTCGGCGAGCGCCGGGCCGGGCAGACCGAGGTTGTTGCCGAGTCTGTGGACCTTGCCGATGATCTCGTTGGTGTACTTCTGCCCCATGCCGATCGAGTCCATGACCTCCTTCGCGGCCATGGTGATCTCGGCGGTGTCGATGCCGTAGGGGCAGTAGACCGAGCAGCGGCGGCACTCGGAGCACTGGTTGAAGTACTTGTACCAGTCCTCCAGCACCGATTCGGTCAGGTCCTCGGCGCCGACGAGCTTCGGGAACCACTTCCCGGCGAACGTGAAGTAGCGCCGGTAGACCTTGCGCACCAGCTCCTGGCGCGCCACCGGCATGTTCTTCGGGTCGCCGGTGCCGAGGAAGTAGTGGCACTTGTCGGTGCAGGCGCCGCAGTGCACGCAGGCGTCGAGGAAGACGCGCAGCGACCGGTACTTGCCGAGGAGCTCGCCCATCTTCTCGACGGCGCGCGCCTGCCAGTTCTCGACGAGCTGGCCGGGGAAGCCAATCGCTTCGTTGATCTTCTCCGAGGCGACGTACGGCTTCGATCCCGCCATCGCGTCGTGCGCGAGGATCGGGATGACCGGGTACTCCCGGATCGGCGGGGCCTCGACCTGGGCGGCGGCCATCGGCGCGGCTCGCGGCTAGCCCTCGGCCCAGGCAGCGACGTGCCGCCGCTCGCGCGGGTCGTCGGCCTGGTTGCGCGTCGGGCTGAAGAAGACGCCGGGCGCGTGCACGAGCTTCGACGCGGGGAAGACCGCCATCAGCAGCGCCACCAGCGCGAGGTGCACGAGGAGCAGCGGGTCGGCCGGCAGCGGCTGCCAGTCGAACCGCAGCAGCCCGAGCATGAACGCCTTCACCGCGACGATGTCGGTGCGCGCGAGGTACTTCATCGCGAGGCCCGACACCCCGATCGCCACGAGCAGCGCGAGCATGAGATGGTCGGACCAGGTCGAGATGTAGCGGATGCGCTCGACGAGGAAGCGCCGGCCCCACAGGCCCGCGAGGCCGGCGACCATGGCGAAGCCGGCGTAGACCCCGGCGGGCTGCGCGAGCGCCACGAGGCCCCACACCGGCTCGATGAAGTAGCGCAGGTGCCGCACGAGCACGAGCAACAGCGCGACGTGGAACATCCAGCCGAACAGCCACGTCCACTTATTGGCGCGGAACAGGCTCTCGAAGAGCGCCACCTCCCGGAACATGCGCAACGCCACGCCGCCGCGCGAGGCCGGCGCGGGGGTGGTCGGGATCTTGAGCGGCGCGGGCGTGCGCGCGTAGAGCGCGATCTTCGCCGCCAGCCCCGCCACCAGGACGGCCGTGGCGGCGTAGAACAGGCAGGCGTAGACGACCGTCAGCGCCGACATGCGCGCGCGGTGCGGTGCGGCGCGGCTCTAGACGCAGCCGGTCGGCTTCGGCAGGCCGGCGATCTTGCACGCCTGCTTCGCCGGGCCGTAGGGGAAGAGCTCGTAGAGGTACTTGCTGTTGCCCTTCTCCGGCCCGAGCTTCTTGCCGATCGCCTTGGTGAGCACGCGCACCGCCGGGGCGATCTGGTACTCGTTGTAGTACTCGCGCAGGAAGTTCACGACCTCCCAGTGGTTCTCGGTCATCGCCACGTTCTCCGCCTTGGCGATCTCGTTCGCGACCTCCTCGCTCCAGTCGGAAAGGTTGACGAGGTAGCCCTCCTCGTCCGTCTCCAGGGTCCTGCCGCCGACTTCGATGCTCATCCCTCTCTCCTTCGTGTCGTGCAACGCTCACAGCCAGGACTGGTTCGTCCGGTGCTCCGCCACCAGGTCGACGAACCCGCCGAAATCCACCACCGTCACCCCGTCCATCACCTTGCCCTTAATGCCGCGCGCCTCGAGGTCCGGCCCGAGCGCGTACACCGCGACGTCCTGCATCGCGCGCCGCAGCGCCGCCTCGGCGACGCTGCCGCGGGTGGCGGCGTAGACCGCGTCCTCGATGAGGAGCACGGCGCCCCCCTTGCGCGCGTGCGCGAGGCAGCTCGCGAGCGAGGTCTTCTCGTAGGGCGACTTGTTGACGATGTGCAGCATCCCCTTCCCCCCGGCGGCGCGCGCCGCGCCGGCCTCAGAATCCGATGACGACGTCCTGCGCTTCCATGAGCTCGGCCATCTCCGCCGCGCTCACCACCTGCACCGGCACGAGCAGGTCGTCCTCGGTGAGGCCGCGCGCCGCGAGCGACTCGCGCTCCACGTAGAGCTTCTCGACGTCGTAGCCCTCGAGCGCGCGGTAGGTGGGCGAGAAGTTCTTCACCTCGATCGCCTTGGTGTCCTGGCCCTTGACGAGCTGGTAGACGCCGTCGTCGAGGAACGCGAGCGAGACGTCCTGGTCGAACGCCGCGCTGATCAGGACCACCTCGAGGCTCTCGAGCGCGTAGATCGTGCCGTAGGGCGCCTTGCGGTTCACGAACATGAACTTCTTGACGACGCCCGCGCCCTCTTCCGCGTCGATCTCGTCGCGCGTGTCGGTCATCGCTCCCCCTTCAGTCGCCGAACACGACCAGCCGGTCGGCCTCGATCCCGGCCTCGACCAGCTGCCCGAGGCCGGAGATGCGGAACCCGGGCGCGAGGTTGTCCTCGACGAGCCCGCGGCGCAGGCCGGCGGCGACGCACACCACCAGGTCGATGCCGCCCTCCTCGGCGAGCTTTGACCAGCGGTTGACGATGTGCCGGTCGTCCTGCGGCGGCTCGGTGAGCCGGGTCGCGTTGTTCACGCCGTCGTTGTAGAAGAACACGCGCCGGATCTCGTGCCCCTTGGCGAGCGCCGCGCGTGCGAACTTGTACGCGGTGTCGGCCGCCTGGTGGTTGTACGGTCCCTCGTTGATGAGCAGCCCGAACTTCATGTCACGGCCCTAGAAGCGGATGTGCGTGGACGCGTTCAGCGTGCGCCGCGCGCCGCGCCAGTCGTCGATGTGGTACTTGGTGAACGGCAGCCCGGTCTTCTCGAAGAAGCGCGCCCAGCCGATGCGGTCGATCCAGTCGATCATGCGCTCCCACGGGCGGGCGTCGGCCTTGTACACGGCGAGGATCTTGCGCACCACCGCGGCCACCTCCGGCCAGCGCGGCGCGTTGTTGGGCAGCCCCGAGGCGACGAGCTTGTGGAAGGTCGGCTTGCCGCGGGCGTTCGAGTTCTTGCCGCCGACCCAGATGGCGATCTTGGAGTGCTCCGGGTCGTTGATCTGCATCGGCGGGCAGGGCGGATAGCAGGCGCCGCAGCAGATGCACTTCTTCTCGTCCACCTCGAGCGAGGGCTTGCCGTTCACCAGCGCCGGGCGGATCGCGGCGACCGGGCAGCGCGCCACCACCGCGGGCCGCTCGCACACGTTCGCCACCAGGTCGTGGTTGATCTTCGGGGGCTTGGTGTGCTGGACGATGATCGCGATGTCGGCCTGCCCGCCGCAGTTGATCTCGCAGCACGAGGTGGAGAGCTTCACCCGGTTGGGCATCTCGCTCTTCACGAACTCGTCGTATAGCTCGTCCATCAGCGCCTTCACCACGCCCGAGGCGTCCGTTCCCGGGATGTCGCAGTGGAGCCACCCCTGCGTGTGCGCGATCATCGACACCGAGTTCGCGGTGCCGCCGACCGGGAAGCCGGCGTCGTTGAGCGCCTCGATGAGCGGCTCGACCTTGGCCCGGTCCGCGACCATGTACTCGATGTTCGAGCGCGTCGTGAAGCGCACGTGGCCGTCGGCGTAGCGGTCGGCGATGTCGCAGAGCTTGCGGATCGTGTGCACGTCCATCTGCCGTTGCGTGCCGGCCTTGACCGTCCACACCTCGTCGCCGGAGGCGGCGCGGTGCATGAGCACGCCGGGCTTCGGATGGTCGTGGTAGATCCACTGCCCGTAGTTCTTCCGCAGCAGCGGGTGCATCAGCGGCATGGGGTCCGGCGCGCCGCTCTCGATCGGGGCTCTGTGCTCTGCCATGGCGTTCTCCGCTAGTCGGGCGCGTTCAGGCGGCGCTCTGCTTGCGCTCTTCCCACTTCGCCGCTTCCTCGTCCCAGCCGTCGGTGCGCACGTATGGATTGGAGCGCGGCTCGTTGACCATGTTCGGGTCGATGTCGAGCCCGAGCGCCTCGAGGAAGTTGACGAGCCCGATCCGGTCCACCGTCTCGCCGATGCGCTCGTGCTCGAGCGCGTTCTCGGCGAAGAAGTCGATCACGTTGCGGGCGAGCTCCTTCAGCTTCTCGAAGTCCTCGTCGGTCGCGAGCTTCATGAACGGCACGACCACGGTGCCCATGGTGGCGCCGATCTTGAGCACGCCCTTGCCGCCGACGAGGATCGTCACGCCGCGGTCCTTGCCCGGCAGCAGCCCGCCGCGGACCACGTTGAGGCAGTGGGCGCAGCGCACGCAGTCCTTGTTGTCGATCACCAGCCGCAGCTCGTCGTCGAGCTCGGCCACGGAGTGGTGCGGGCCGGCCTTGACCTCGCCCTTCTTCATCACCTGGATCGCCTTGGTCGGGCAGCGCGTGACCACGTCGTTCACGAGGTCGGTCATGCCGTGCTCGCGGAAATAGGCGCGGGCGTAGGCGTGGTCCACCTGCATGTTGTCGCGCCAGGTGCCGATGGTGGCGAAGTCAGAGCGCTGGATCGCGTTCACGCAGTCGTTCGGGCAGCCGGAGAACTTGAATTTGAACTTGTAGGGCAGCGCTGGACGGTGCATGTCGTCGAGGTTCGAGTTGATCACCTCGCGCAGCGCCCGCTGCTCGTCGTAGCAGGAGAGCTCGCAGCGCGCCGCGCCGACGCAGGACATCGACGTGCGCAGCGCGGGGCCCGCCCCGCCGAGGTCGAACCCCGCCTCGTTCAGCTCGTCGAACGCCGCCTGGACCTTGTCGGTGCGGATGCCCTGGAACATGATGTCCCCCGACTGGCCGTGGAAGGCGATGAGGCCCGAGCCGTGCTTCTCCCAGATGTCGCACAGCATCCGGAGCGTCTTCGTGTCGTAGTGCATCCCCGCCGGCGGCTGCACGCGCAGCGTGTGGAACTCGGCCGCGTCGGGATAGACCGGCTTGTCGTTCTCGTCCTTGAGCTCGGTGAAGCGCGGGATCACGCCGCCGCCGTAGCCGTACACGCCGACCGTGCCGCCCTTCCAGTAGCCCTTGCGGGTCCGGTAGGAGGTCTCGAGCTGGCCGAGGAGGTCGACCGCCATGTCGTTGTCCTGGGCGAGGCGCTTGAGCCCGGTGACGAAGCTCGGCCAGGGTCCGGACTCGAGCTCGTCGAGCAGCGGCGTTTCGTGCGGCTTCTTGGCCATGGCTCCCCCTCCTCGGTCGTGGCTGGAAGTCCGGGGACTGTAGCGGCAGCCCGCGGGCGCCGGAATCTCCCCGGTGGGTATTCGGAATAACCCACATGGGTTATGCGGCGCCTCGCCCACCGGGGAATTGGCACCGCCGGGCGCCGCCGATTCAATTCCTCGCGCCATGGCCGCGCTCACGCCGCTCGCGAGCTTCACCGTGCCGCTCGGCGGACAGGCGATCGAGCTGCAGGAGGTCGTCCATGCCGAGGGCGGGATGGCCCTGCTGCGGGTGCGCATCCGCGAGGGCAAGCGCTTCACGGTATTCGACATCGACCCCGCGACGGCCCGCCGCTGGGCCGAGGCGATGGCCGCATGGGCGGACCGGACGCAACCCTGACGCCGCTCGACATGGCCTTCGCCGTGTCGGGCGGGCGGCTCGAGCGCGACCACTCGCTCGCGCTGTGGCAGGCGCTCGCGGCGGCGGCGCCCTGGCTCGCCGAGGAGGAAACGGTGGCGGTGCAGCCGATCCGGGCGGCCTCGCTCGGGGCCGAGGGGCTCGTCCTCGGGCGGCACAGCCGGCTGCTCTTGCGGCTGCCGGAGGCGCGCGTCGCGGCGGCGCTCGCGCTGTGCGGTACGCGGCTCGACGTGGGCGGGACGGCGGTCACGATCGGGCTCGCCAAGACGCGCCCGCTCGCGCCGCACCGCACGCTCTACGCGCACCGCGTCGCGGCGGCGGGCGCAGACGAGGCCGCGTTCGTCGCGCAGGTGCGGCGCGAGCTCGGCGCGCTCGGCGTGCGCGGCGACTTCGTGGTCGGGCGGCGGTCGGTGACGCGCGGCCCGTCGGGTGCGCTGGCGGGCTACAGCCTCATGCTCGCCGAGCTCTCGCCGCAGGAGTCGCTCGCGCTCCAGGCGGCGGGGCTGGGCGCTCACCGCCGCCTCGGCTTCGGCGTGTTCGTGGGGCACAAGTGACGGCGGGGGCGGCGCGGCGGCGGACCGGCCCTGCGGGAGGGGAACGATGGCTTACGTGATCGACGGCGTCGAGCGGGAGACCGACGACGAGGGCTACCTGCTCGAGCCCGACTACAGCGACGCGGCGTGCGAGGTGATCGCCGCGGCCGAGGGCATCGCGCTCACCGACGCGCACCGCGAGGTGATCGAGTACATGCGCGAGCGCTACCGCGAGGACGGCCATACCCCGAACTTCAGGAACATGCTGAAGGGGTTCGCCGAGAGCGTGCGCCCGGGCACCGACAGCAAGTACCTGTACGATCTCTTCCCGGCCGGGCCCGCGAAGCAGGCCGCGAAGATCGCCGGCCTCCCCAAACCCTACGGAAAGGGCGGGTACTAGATGGAAACCAAGACCAAGCCCGCGGTGACGCTCGACTTGACCGGGCTCTCCTGCCCGGCGCCGCTCCTCGGCGCGAAGCGCGTGCTCGACGACCTCGAGCCCGGCCAGACGCTGCTGCTCGTGTCCGACTGCCCCGGCACGCTCGACGACCTCACCGCCTGGGTGCACCACACCGACCACGAGCTCGTCGCCACCGAGAAGGGCGAGGGCCGGCGCACGCACTACTACGTGCGCAAGGGCCACAGCGTGCCGATCAAGGCGAACGTCGTGCTCGACATCCGCGGCGTCTCCTGCCCCGGCCCGATCGTCGAGGCGAAGAAGATCGTCGAGGGCATGAAACCGGGCGAGGTGCTGCAGCTCATCTCGAGCTGCCCCGGCTCGCCCGCCGACGTGCGTGCGTGGACCAAGTCCACCGGCCACGAGCTCCTCGCCGCGCGCGACACCGGGCGCGACGTGCACGAGTTCTTCGTTCGCAAGCGCTGAGCCGCATGGCGATCCGCGTCAAGACGGTCTGGTTCAAGAACGCCGGCGGGCGCTCGGCGGCGGAAGTGTCGACCGTGCTCGCCTCGACGGTCTGGCGGCTCGCCGACAACGCGGTGGCCGGCCTCTCCAAGGCCGACTGCGACATCCTCACGCCCGAGCGCGGCATGCGCATCGTCGGCGAGGTGGCGGCCTTCCTGCTGCACATGGCCGACCGCATGCTGCACGGGCGCGTGCCCGAGCCCGAGCGCGCCCGGCTCGTCCAGGGCGCGGGTGAGCGGCTCGCGGAGATCGTCCGCGACAACATCCGCACGATGGCGCCCGACGACGACTTCGACCACAAGGCGAACTTCATCGACTTCCTGAACCGCCGCTTCGCCGACTACGCGACCTTCGAGTGCCCGCCCGAGAAGCCGAGCTTCACGCTGCTGCGCTACCTCGGGCTCGCCGTGCGCGAGCTCATGCTCGAGTCCGACCAGCCCTGGGTCGCCGACCAGATCATGGAGATCGAGGCGCCGGAGGCGCTCGGCACGCTCAAGAAGACGGTGGACGGGCTGCTCGCGCCCGCGCAGCCCGCGCCCCGGCGCGGCGCGATGGCGGGCGAGTAGCGCGAGGAGCACAACCATGGCCCCACCCACCGGCTTCCCCTACGCCCCGATCGACTGGTCACGCGAGCAAGCCGCGGCCGCCGCCGCCGCCGAGGGCCTCGTCCTCGGCGAGGACCACTGGGCGCTCGTGCGCAGCCTGCAGGAGTTCTACGCCCGCCACCACAACGTGGCGATCCACCTGCGCGAGCTCCAGGACGCGCTCGAGGAGAAGTTCCACCACAAAGGCGGCATCAAGTACCTCTACACGCTCTTCCCCGGCGGGCCGGTCGCGCAGGGCTGCCGCCTCGCCGGCCTCACCCCGCCGGCGGGCGCCGTGGACCGCGGCTTCGGCAGCGTGGCCTGAATGGGCGCCGCCCCGCAGGCCGCGGCGGCGGACCGCTATGCCGAGTGGCGCGACGCGAAGCTCGCGCGCTACCCGCGCAGCGCCGCCGAGCTCCTGGTGGAGGTGCGCGACCCGCGGCGGCTCTCGCCCGCGGAGCGCGCCGCGATCGCCGACCGCCTGCGCCGCGCCAACATGGCCGTTTACGCCGCCGCGCCGGGCGACGCCGCGGACAAGGAGATCCCGCGCGCGCTCGGGGCGCAGTTCGGCCTCGCGCGCCTCGACCCGAACTGGCTCGCCGACGACGACGGCATCTCGAGCATTGCCGTGCGCGAGGGCGAGACGCGCGGCGAGTTCATCCCGTACACCGACCGGGCGATCCGCTGGCACACCGACGGCTACTACAACCCGCCGGAGCGGCGCATCCGCGCCTTCGTCCTGCACTGCGTGCAAAGCGCCGCCGCGGGCGGCGAGACGCAGGTGATGGATCACGAGCTCGCCTACGCGCTCGTGCGCGACGCGAATCCGGACTGGGCGGAAGCGCTCATGCGGCCCGATGCGATGACGATCCCGGCGCGCGGCGAGGGCGAGGGGGTGCAGCGCGCGGCGCAGTCCGGGCCGGTGTTCTCTTTCGATCCCGCCGACGGCGCGCTCCACATGCGCTACACGGCGCGCACCGTGAGCATCCGGTGGGCGGACGATCCGGACGTCGCCGGGGCCGCGGCGTGCCTTGCGCGCATGCTCGGCGAGGACACGCCCCACGCGTTCCGGCTGCGGCTCGAGCCGGGAATGGGCATCGTCTGCAACAACGTGCTGCACGCGCGCGCGGCCTTCCGCGACGCGCCGGAGCGCCCGCGCCTCCTCTACCGCGCGCGCTACTACGACCGCTGCCGGACGGACTGACCGCGGGAGCTACCAGCGCGCCTGGAGCTTGCCGCCCTCGACCCGCGACTCGAAGCGGCGCAGGGGGCGCGAGCCCTTCTTCACGCATTTCCCGCTGACGACGTCGAACACCCAACCGTGCTTGGGGCAGGTGAGCCGGGTGCCGTCGAGCGCGACGAGCGGGATGTTGGTGACCTGGTGCGGGCAGCGGCTGTCGTAGACGCGGTGCTCGCCCTCGGCGAACACGACGAACACCGCGCGACCGTCGCACTCGATGCGCTGCACCCCTTCCCCGGTGAAGGCGGCGGCCTCGCCCAGGTCGTGCCAGCGCGGCTCGGCGCCGATCGCCTCGGGCCGGAACTCGGGGATGTCCATGTCGAGCAGCACGTCCATCGCCCACACGATCTTCGCCATGCCGAGCGCGGGGAACGCCATGAGCAGCGCGTCGATCACCTCCTCCGGCGTCACGCCCGCCTCGAGCGCGCGCACGAGGTACTGCCGGAACCCGCGGTCGGTCTGCGCGTGCACCTTGGTGATGACCGAGATCAGCGCGCGGGTCTTCGGGTCGAGCTTCGACCCGGCCTGTTTCAGGAAGCGGAAGTAGTGCTGGAGCGCGTCGGGGCGCACCTTGATGAGGTAGTCGAGGGCGTCGCTCATGGAGTGCTCCGGAGAGGATTCACGACGAAGGCGCGAAGCCACGAGCCCGGCGGTGCCGACGGCGCCGCGCCAGCCCCGTCGGCGCGGAAGCCCGCCGCACGCCTTCGCCAGTCTGCCCGTTCGTGGTGCGAATCGCGGATCGCATCGCGCGCGGCAACTCTCTTCCCACGATCGCGCGGGGCCTAGCGGGGGCCGGACGGCGGCTGCGCGGACGGCTGCGCGCCGGGCGGCGCGGTCTGCGCGGGCGCCGCGGGCGCGGGCACGACGATCCCGGGGGCGAGCGGGATGTCCTCCACCACCTTGATGCCGGTGACGATGTGGCGTGTCTCGCCGAAGCAGGAAGTCGGCAGGCCGACCTTCTGCTCGTAGTGCAGCGTCACGCGCCGGCCCATGGCGGCGTTGATCCGCTCGGCGACCGCGTCGTCCCAGACGGTGAAGGCGAACTTCTCCTGCGTCGTGCCCGGCATGGTGACGAGCGCGAGCTCCCCCTCCCAGGTCTTGCACAGCCAGCCCTTGCGCGAGAACTTCTGCACCCAGCCGGCGCGCTCGCCGGTCGAGTAGTTCCAGTTCAGGACGACGGCGAAGTAGGCGGCCAGGAGCGCCGCCAGCACCACGAAGACGAGCAGGATCTTGAGCGCGGCGGCACCGCGCTGGCGGCGGACCGGGGCGGCGTGGACCATGCGACCCTCAGCGCCCGCGCGGGTTGAGCGAGCCACGGTTGTAATCCGGGTCGCCCGGCTGGATCGTGCGCCCGATGCCGAAGAGCCCGCCCTGCGCCGGTCCGCTAGCGGGCGCCTGCGCCGCGGGCGCCGCGGGCTTCGGCATCGCGGCCTGCT
This sequence comes from Burkholderiales bacterium, assembly GCA_026417035.1. Lineage (GTDB taxonomy): Bacteria > Pseudomonadota > Gammaproteobacteria > Burkholderiales > SG8-39 > JAOAEA01. The sequence continues at coordinate 8,943 of JAOAEA010000056.1, read as the reverse complement.
TCCTGGGGTCGACGTATTCCCACCGGCCGTCGGGGAGCAGCCGCACCTTGTCGCCCGAGGCCGTGGTCGCCTCGATCGGCTGCGCCTGCCCGAGCGCCGCGCCGGCCGACCCCGCGACCAGAACCGCCGTAGCGATCGTCAACAGTCTCATCTCCGCGGCCCCCTGCGTCCTCTGCGTTGCACCCTCAGACCCGCCCTTCCACGAAGCCCTGCACGCTCTTCAGGGCCTCCGGGAGTTTCGTGGGGTCGGTGCCGCCCGCCTGCGCCATGTCGGAGTCGGTGGCAGCGCGGACTCGGTGCCCGCGCGAGCGGGGGGTGCGGGAAGCGCTGCGGCGGCCGACCCGCATTTCAGACCCGCTCCTCGACGAAGCCGCGCACGCTGGAAAGCGCCTCGGGCAGCTTCCCCGGTTCGGTGCCGCCCGCCTGCGCCATGTCGGGTCGGCCGCCCCCCTTGCCGCCCACCTGCTGCGCGACGAAGTTCACCAAGTCGCCCGCCTTCACCTTGCCGACGAGGTCGGGCGTCACGCCCGCGATCAGGCTCACCTTCCCCGCCTCCGCCGCGGCCAGCACGATCGCGGCGCTCTTCAGACGGTCCTTCAGCTTGTCGAGCGTCTCGCGCAGCGTCTTCGCGTCGGCGCCGTCCAGCGTGGCCGCGAGCACCCGCACGCCCTTCACCTCCTCGGCCGCGGCGGCGAGCTCGTCGCCCTGCGACGCGGCGAGCTTCGACTTCAGCCGCGCGAGCTCCTTCTCGAGCGCGCGGACGTTGTCGAGCACCTGCGCGATGCGCGGCGCGAGGTCCTCGGGGTTCGCCTTGAGCGCGCGCGCCGCCTCCGCGAGCTTCGCCTCGCGCTCCTGCACCCACGCGAGCGCGCCCTCGCCGGTCACCGCCTCGACGCGGCGGATGCCCGCGGCGACCCCGGACTCGGCGACGATCTTGAACAGGCCGATGTCGCCGGTGCGGCGCACGTGCGTGCCGCCGCAGAGCTCGGTGGAGAAGTCGCCCATGCCGATGACGCGCACCTCGTCGCCGTACTTCTCGCCGAAGAGCGCGACCGCCCCGGCGCGGATCGCGTCGTCGTACTTCATCACGCGCGCGGCCACGTCGACGTTGCGCCGGATCTCGCGGTTCACGAGGTCCTCGACGGCGCGGATCTCGGCTTCGGTGAGGGGCGCGTCGTGGGAGAAGTCGAACCGCGTGCGGCTCGCGTCGACGAGGGAGCCTTTCTGCTGCACGTGCGGCCCGAGGACTTTGCGCAGCGCGGCGTGCATCAGGTGCGTCGCCGAGTGGTTCCACGCCGCGCGGGCGCGGGCCGTGGCGTCCACGGCGGCGAGCACCTTGTCGCCCACTTTCAGGCGCCCGGCCTTCATCGTCCCCTTGTGTCCGAAGACGTCGGCCTGGACCTTCTGCGTGTCGTCTACCACGAAGGTGCCGGCGACGCCGGCGAGCTCGCCGCGGTCGCCCACCTGGCCGCCCGACTCGGCGTAGAAGGGCGTGCGGTCGAGGACGACCACCGCGGACTCGCCCGCGGCGATCTCGTCGGTCTTCGTGCCCTCGCGGTAGAGCGCGACCACCGTCGCCTCCAGGGTGAGGGTGTCGTAGCCGTGGAACTCGGTCGGCCCGCCCGAGTATTCGACGCCGGTGTCCATGCGGAACTTGGAGGCCGCCCGCGCGCGCTCGCGCTGGCGCTCCATCGCCGCCTCGAAGCCGGCGTAGTCGATGACGACCTGCCGCTCGCGCGCGATGTCGGCGGTGAGGTCCACCGGGAACCCGAAGGTGTCGTAGAGCTGGAAGACGGTCTCCCCGTCGAGGATCTTGTGCGAGCCGCTCTCCTGCTCGCGCAGCGCCGCTTCCAGCACCCGCATGCCGTTCTCGAGCGTCTCGGCGAAGCGCTCTTCCTCGGCTTTCAGGACCTGCTTCACCCGCTCCCGGTCGCGGACGAGCTCGGGATAGGCCGCGCCCATCGCTCGCGCGAGGTCGTCCACCAGCCGGTGGAAGAACGGCTCCTTCTGGCCGAGCTTGTAGCCGTGGCGGATCGCGCGCCGGATGATCCGGCGCAGCACGTAGCCCCGCCCCTCGTTGCCGGGGATCACCCCGTCGACGATGAGGAACGAGGTCGCGCGGATGTGGTCGGCGATCACCTTGAGCGAGTTCGAGGAGAGGTCCTTCGTGTGCGTCTCGCGCGCGGCCGCCCCGATGAGGTCCTGGAAGAGGTCGATCTCGTAGTTCGAGTGCACGCCCTGCAGCACCGCGGCGATGCGCTCGAGGCCCATGCCGGTGTCGACGGACGGCTTGGGCAGCGGGTGCAGCACGCCCTTCTCGTCGCGGTTGAACTGCATGAACACGGGGTTCCAGATCTCGATGTAGCGGTCCCCGTCCGCCTCGGGCGTTCCCGGCGGGCCGCCCGGGATGCCCGGACCGTGGTCGTAGAAGACCTCGCTGCACGGGCCGCACGGGCCGGTGTCGCCCATCTGCCAGAAGTTGTCGCTCTGGTACTTCTGCCCGCCGGGCTTGTCCCCGATCCGGGCGATGCGGTCCGCGGGGATGCCGATCTCGCGCGTCCAGATGTCGTAGGCCTCGTCGTCGGTCTCGTACACCGTGATCCAGAGCCGCTCCTTGGGCAGGCCGTAGACCCCGGTCAGCAGCTCCCAGGCGTATCGCACCGCGTCGCGCTTGAAATAGTCGCCGAAGCTGAAGTTGCCCAGCATCTCGAAGAACGTGTGGTGGCGCGCCGTGTAGCCGACGTTCTCCAGGTCGTTGTGCTTGCCGCCGGCGCGCACGCAGCGCTGCGCCGTGGTCGCGCGCGTGTACGGGCGCTGCTCCTTGCCGAGGAACACGTCCTTGAACTGGACCATCCCGGAGTTGGTGAAGAGCAGCGTCGGGTCGTTCCCCGGCACGAGCGAGCTCGAGGCGACTTTGGCGTGGCCCCGCTCGGCGAAGTAGTCGAGGAAGCGCTGGCGGATCTCGGCCGATTTCATGGTCGGTGTCCCGGGACGAAAACGGCGCCCTCTGGCGCCGCGACACAAGCGATTGATCGGCTTCGATTTTCGCAGGAGCGGGCGGCGGATGCAAATGGCCGTGCGCCGCGCCTCTCTCGGTCGCCTCGGCCCGGCGGCCCCGGTGAAGCGTTGGCCGGGTAGGCGGGGTTCCGGGTTCCGCGCGGGCAGCGCCGGCCGCGTGGCATCGAAGCGTGCGCGTCGCGCGCGAAGGCCCGGGGGCTCGGGCGACGCCGGTGCGCCGCGTGCCGCGCCGAGCGCCAGCCGTGGGCCGCTTGGCGGGAGCGAGCTCCGAGCTCCCTTCCGAGTCCCCGGGGCCAGAGAGCCGAGATTTGCGCTTCGCCCCCGTGCGCGCAGGAGGCCGTCGCGCGGCGTTCCGAAGTCGCGCATCGAGTGACTAGAGGCCCGGCTCTAGGGATTTAGTTTTCGCCCTCTAGGCGTGCCGCCTACGATGCAAGCGTGAATGCGGGGCGGCGCGAGCGCGCCGCGGCCGTGCCCCCCGGACGACAACGTGGAAAGGATCGAGACATGACGAACTACCGATTCATCGGCGCCGCCAAGGGCGCCGTCGCCGCCAACCGCGACACCGCCAAGCAGGTCGTCGGCGCGGGCAAGGTCGTGGCGCTGCGCGCGCTCGACATGCAGCGCAACGCCGTCAAGTCGGGCAGCGCGATGATCGCGAAGAACGGCGGCCGCTACGGCACGCAGCTCCGCCAGCAGCTCGCCCAGGCGCAGGCGCGCTACGACGCGACGGCGCGCAGGCTCGTGAACAACGCGGCGCACCAGGCCGCCCGCGCGGTGGACCAGATGGCCGTGATCGTCGAGCGGGGCTTCGACCGCCTGGAGACGGCTCTCGAGGGCCGCGTCGCCGAGCAGCTCGACCGCTTCGCGCTGCCGATCGCGCGGGTGTCCCTCCAGGCCGCCGAGCGCGTGAACAAGGCCTCCGGCAGGGTGCTGAAGTTCGCGAAGCCGCAGCCGGCGAAGGCCGCGGCGCGCAAGGTGCGCGCGAAGGCCCGCAAGGTGCGCAAGACCGCGACGCGCGCGGCGCGCCAGATGCAGGCCGCCGCCTGACGCTGAGAGATGCAAGCCGGGAAGGCGCGCCTTCCCGCCGCACAAGACTCCTTCCTCCTCCTTTGGTGGATTGGGCCGGGCGCAAGTCCCGGCCTTTTTTTCGGCCGGCCTTGGCCGGCTTCAGGCGAGGACGCCCACCACCGCGCCCGTCACGAGCGTCGCGAGCGTGCCGGAGACGATGGTGCGGCCGCCGAGCGCGACGATCTCTTCGCGCCGTTCGGGGCACATCGTGGTGAGGCCGCCGAGCATGATGCCGAGGCTGCCGAAGTTCGCGAAACCACAGAGCGCGTAGGTCATCACGAGCCGGGAACGGGGCGAGAGCGCCTCTGGCGGCAGCGCGGCGAGCTCCAGGTACGCGATGAACTCGTTCAGGATGGTCTTCGTTCCCATGAGCGCGCCGGCCGCCTGCGCCTCGGACCACGGGATGCCGGCGAGCCACACGAGCGGCGCCATCAGGAGCCCGAGCACGCGCTGCAGCGTCACGGGCGCGCCGCCGAACGCGGGCAGCGCGGCGAGCGCGGCGTTCACGAGGGCGACCAGCGCCACGAGCACGACGAGCATCGCGATGATGTTCACGAGGAGCGCCGCGCCCTCCATCGTGCCGCGGGTGATCGCGTCCATCGCGCCGCGCGCGGGCGAAGGCGGGAGCCGGTCGGCGTCGACGCCGGCCTCGCCCGCGCGCGGCGGCACCATGAGGGCTGCGATCGCCACCGCCGCGGGCGCGGAGAGGATCGACGCGACGAGGATGTTTGCGAGCGCGTCCGGCACTGCCTTCCCGATCACGGACGCGTAGAGCACCATCACCGTGCCGGCGATCGTCGCCATGCCGACCGTCATCAGGTTGAAGAGCTCGGCGCGGCTCATGCGCGCGATGTAGGGGCGCACGAAGAGCGGCGCCTCGACCATGCCGACGAACACGTTCGCGGCGGCGGAGAGGCCGACCGCGCCGCCGATCCCGAGGGCCTTCTCGAGCACGAGGGCGAAGCCCCGGACGACCACCGGGAGCACCCGGAAGTAATAGAGGAGCGACGTGAGCGCGCTCACCACCAGCACCAGCGGCAGCGCCCGGGTGGCCAGGACGAACGAGGCGCCGGGCGCCTTCTCCTCGAAGGGCAGCGGCCCGCCGCCGAGGTAACCGAACACGAACGAAGTGCCCGCGGCGGTTGCGTCCTGCAACGCGGTGACCGCGCGGTTCAGCCAGAGGAAGAGCTCGGCGAAGAGCGGCACCTTGAGGAAAGCGACGCCCAGCGCGAGCGTGAGCGCCATGCCGCCGGCGACCGGACGCCACGCGACTTCGCGGCGCCGCTCCGAAAAGAGCCACGCGATCGCGAAGAGCGCGAAGAACCCGAAGAGGCTCTGCAGCCTGAGCGCGGCGTCCAACCTCAGCGCCTCCCGACCGCGCGGGGCGACGGCGCCCTCATCCGAGCGAAACCCCGAGCAGGCTCCCGGCCGCGTAGGTGACCGCGCCGGCGGCGGCGCCGATGGCGAGCATGCGCAGGCCGTCGCGCAGCGCGCTCCGACCGGTGAAGAGGCTGATCGTGGCCCCGACCGCGAAGAGCGCAGCCGCGGCGACGCCGACGGAAGCGCCGAGCGCCGCCGGGCCGGAGAGCGCCAGGAAGGGCGCGAGCGGGATGAGCGCGCCCAGGGCGAACGAGACGAACGAAGAGCCCGCGGCGCCCCACGGCGAGCCGAGCTCGTCCGGGTTGAGGCCGAGCTCCTCGCGCGCGAGCGTGTCGAGCGCCTTGGCCGGGTCGGCGATGGTCGCGGTCGCGAGCGCCGCGGCTTCGTCGGCGGGCAGGCCGCGCGCCTCGTACACGAGCGCGAGCTCGCGCGCCTCCTCGGCCGGATACTCGGCGAGCTCCGCGCGCTCCAGGCCGATCTGGTACTCGAACATCTCGCGCTGCGCGCGCACCGAGACCCACTCGCCGGCCGCCATCGAGAACGCGCCCGCGAGCAGGCCGGCCACGCCGGTGAGGAGGATGACCTCGCCCGAGGCGGCGGCGCCCGCGACGCCGAGGATGAGGCTCGTGTTGGAGACCAGGCCGTCGTTCACGCCGAACACCGCGGCGCGCAGGTTGCCGCCCGCGCCGAGGCCGCGGTGGCGCCTCGCCATCTCCTCGATCGACGTGGGCGCGGGATGGCCGGGCTGGGCGTGCGAATAGACCGAGAGGCCGCGCACCTTCATCGCCGCGAGCACGCCGCGCACCGGGCGCGGCCCGTAGCGCCGCGCGAGCGCCGCGACGATGCGCATGCGCAGGCTCGGCACGAACGCAGCCGGCACGCTCGCCCCGCCCCGCTTCGCCGCCTCCGCCCAGATCGCGGCCTGCGACTCGGCCTCGCGCGCGAGGCTCGCGAAGAGCCGCTCCCGCGGAGTGCCGCGCTCGACCTCGGCGAGCGCGCGGTAGAGCCAGGCGGAGCTCATCTCCTCGCGCCAGCCCGCGAGCGCGTGGTGCGCCTCGCTCATCGGCCGCCCCGCCCGCTCTCGCGCAGCCGCGGGCCGACGGCGAGCGTGCCCGTCGGCGGCGGCAGCTCGACCGTCCCGCGGACCGTGACCTCGGCGCCCTGCGGCGGGAACGGTCCCGCGGTCACGACCGGCATCTCGCCGGTGGCGTCGCGTACCGAGTACGACCGATGGCTCGCACCGCCGCGCATGCGGATCTCGGCCGAACCCGTCACGCGCCCGCGGATGCGGACCTCCTTGCCCTCGAACCGCGCCGGCGCCGCGACGATGTCGCGGATCGGCGTGACCGCTTCTCGCGGCCCTTCGCAGCCGGCGAGCGAAAGGGCGAGGGCGAGCAAGAGGGCCGGCGCGCGTGGCGTCATTCGTCGTCGCCCCGGCCGCCCACCACCGCGCGGATCACGTCGAAGGCGAAGCCGCGCGAGGCGAGGAAGCGCATCTGCCGCGCCCGCTCGAGCGCGTCGGCGGGCGCCACCCCGAAGCGCTTCGCCCACGCCGCACGCGCGCGCTCGAGCTCGCTTGCGCGCGCGCCGGCGAGCGCCTGCTCCGCATCGGGCCCGCTGACGCCCCGCGCCCGCAGCTCCTGCGCGATGCGGGCTGCGCCGAACTTGCGCGCGAGGGTGGCGACGCGCGCCTCGGCGTAGCGCGCGTCCGAGAGGAGCTTCCGGGCGGCGAGCTCGTCGAGCAGGACCTCGACCTCGGCTGCCGATTCCGCGAACGGCGCGAGCCGGCGGGCGAGCTCGGCGCGGGTGTGCTCGCGGCGCGCGAGGTGCGCGAGCGCCCGGCTGCGCAGCGTCGGCTGCCCGACGCCCGATCGCGGTGGTGGCTTCATGGCAGGGTGCGGGTCGGCATGGGCGCGATGATACGTCGCGCCAGCGCGCCGGGGCATCCTCGCCCCGGATCAGGGCCGCGCGAGCTGTTCGATCAGCGAGACGAGCGACATCACGACCGCGGACGCGTTCAACATGACGAGCACCGCCATCGCCATGCCGATCGAGCCGAGGGCGGCGCCCGCCTCGCGGCCGGCGAACGCGCGGCGCGCGCCGAGGACGGCCGCCACGATCCCCGAGGCGCCGAGCGCGAGGCCGACGACGGTGAGGGCGACGCGCGTGTCGGGCGAGGCGAAATAAGCCCGCACCACGAGGAGCGCGGCGAGGAACGCGCCGCCCGACACGGCGAAGAGGACCGTCGCGCCGGGCTTCCCGGGGGCGGCGCTCACGCGCTCATCGGCTCCGCGGCATCGACAGGGTCCCGGGCCCGCGCCGGCGGAGAACCGGCGCCGCGGGCGGAGCCGCCGGCCTCAGGCGCCCGCGGCGGCGGCCGCCGCGGCGGCCGGATTGCCGACGCCGACCTTCTCACGGATCCGCGCCTCGATCTCGGCGGCGACGTCCGGGTTCTCCTTGAGGAACTCGCGGGCGTTGTCCTTGCCCTGGCCGATGCGGTCCTTCTTGTACGCATACCACGCGCCCGACTTCTCGACGATGCCGTGCGCGACGCCGAGCTCGAGGAGCTCCGACTCGCGCGAGATGCCCTCGCCGTACAGGATGTCGAAGATCGCCTCGCGGAAGGGCGGCGCGACCTTGTTCTTGACGACTTTCACGCGCGTCTCGTTGCCGATCACTTCCTCGCCCTTCTTGATCGCGCCGATGCGGCGGATGTCGAGGCGCACCGAGGCGTAGAACTTGAGCGCGTTGCCGCCGGTGGTGGTCTCCGGGTTGCCGAACATGACGCCGATCTTCATGCGGATCTGGTTGATGAAGATGACCAGCGTGTTGGTGCGCTTGATGTTGGCGGTGAGCTTCCTGAGCGCCTGGCTCATGAGCCGCGCCTGCAGGCCGGGGAGCTGGTCGCCCATCTCGCCCTCGATCTCGGCCTTGGGCACCAGCGCCGCGACCGAGTCCACCACGATCACGTCGACCGACCCGGAGCGCACCAGCATGTCGGCGATCTCGAGCGCCTGCTCGCCGGTGTCGGGCTGCGAGATGAGCAGCTCGTCGGTCTTGACGCCGAGCTTGGCGGCGTACTGCGGGTCGAGCGCGTTCTCGGCGTCGATGAACGCGGCGGTGCCGCCCATCTTCTGGATCTCGGCGATCACCTGGAGCGTGAGCGTCGTCTTGCCCGAGGACTCCGGGCCGTAGATCTCGACCACCCGCCCGCGCGGCAGGCCGCCGACGCCGAGCGCGATGTCGAGCCCGAGCGACCCGGTCGGCACCACCTGGACGTCCTGCGCCGCCTGCGCGTCCATGCGCATGATCGACCCCTTGCCGAACTGCTTCTCGATCTGCGCGAGCGCGGCGGAGAGGGCCTTGGATTTGTTCTCGTCCATGTGCGAAAGGGGGATGACGTTGGTGTCGGCAGGCACGGCTATTCTCCCATAAAGGTTGCGGCGTCATTCGCGGCTCGCCCGCGCGGGCCTCCGT
>JAOAEA010000055.1 GCA_026417035.1 Burkholderiales bacterium | reverse complement strand
CTCTTCGACCGGCTGCTGCCGGTCCAGCTCGCCCTCTACGTGGTGGCCAACGCGCTGCTCGTGCTGCTCGGCCTCTACCTGGCGGGGCTGGGTACGGCGGTGCTGCGCCTCGAGGCGGCCGGCGGGGCCGTGTGGCGTTTCGCGCAGGCGAGGGGCCTTCGGATCGCGCCGGCGCAGACCGCCCTGGGCGCGGTGGGCGTGGGCATGGCCTGGGGGTGGATCCCCTGCGGGCTCGTCTACAGCGCCTTGGCGCTGGCCCTCGTGAGCGGGGGCGCGGCCGAGGGGGCGCTCGTCATGCTCGCATTCGGCACCGGGACGCTGCCGACGCTGCTCGCGGGCGGCCTCGCCGCCGAGCGCCTGAAGCGCTGGGCCCGCGACCGGCGCGTGCGCCTCTTGGCTGGCCTCGCGGTGCTCGCCATGGGCGTGGTGGGGTTCATGCGCGCGCCCGGCCTCCTCGAGCGCGTCCGGGAAGGCATCCTCTGCGTCACCTGAAGGTCCCGCGCGCCGGGGCGCGACTGCGCTTGCGCTAGAATTTCCGCGCCGGCCGGGCTGCGCATCGGGACCGCGGCCGGCTTTCCGAACGAGGTCCGCAAAGTGCCGAAAATCCTGCTCGCCGTCGACGGCTCGGAACAGGCGCTCGGCGCGACGCGCCGGCTCGTCGCGTCGTTCGCCTGGTACCGGGAGAAACCGACGGTCGAGCTCGTCACCGTCCATCCGCCGCTTCCCCACATCGCGGCCATGGGCGTCGCCGTGACCCAGGAGATGCTGGATCGTTACTACCGGGAAGAGGGCGAGAGCCATCTCGCCGGGGCGAAGGCCCTCCTCGATGCCGCTGGCGCGGACTACCGGTCGCACATCTTCGTCGGGCAGGCGGCGGAAACCATCGCCGAGCAGGCGAAACGGCTCGGCTGCGACGTGATCTGGATGGGCACGCACGGCCGGGGGGCCGTGGGCAGCCTCCTCCTCGGCTCGGTGGCCACGAAGGTGCTGCATCTCACCCATGTCCCGGTGATGCTGGTCCATTGATCCGCCGTCCGTGAGGGCGGCGCGGTGCGGGCAATGTCGAACGCCAAGGAAGAGTCCGTCGAGCTCGCGCTGGAAGGCATGACCTGCGCGGCCTGCGCCACGCGCATCGAGAAGACGCTGAACCGGCTCGAGGGCGTGAAGGCGGACGTCAACTTCGCCACCGAGACCGCGCGGGTCCGGTTCGAGCCGGCGCGCGTCGACGTCGCGGCGCTGATCGGCGCCGTGCGCAAGGCGGGCTACGACGCGCATCTGCACGAGCCGGCGCGGCCCATCGATCACACCGCCGAGAACCGCGCCGCGCGGCGCGATTTCCTGGTCGCGGCCGTCTTCACGCTGCCGCTGCTCGTGGAGATGGCGGCCATGTTCGGCGGCCGCCACGCGCCGCTGCTGCCCCTCTGGCTGCAGCTCGCGCTCGCGACGCCGGTGCAGTTCGTGAGCGGCGCGCGGTTCTACCGCGGCGCCTGGAAGAGCCTTCGCGGCGGCGGCGCCAACATGGATGTCCTGGTGGCGCTCGGCACCACGATCGCCTACGCGTTCAGCGCCGCGGTGACGGTCCTCGCGCTCCCGTACCACGCCTATTTCGAGGCCGCCGCGGCGGTCATCACGCTCGTCCTGCTCGGCAAGCTGCTCGAAGCGCGCGCGAAGGCGCGCGCTTCCGAGGCGCTCGCCTCGCTCGCGAAGCTGCAGCCGCGCGTCGCGTGGGTGGAGACGCCCTCCGGCCTGGTCGAGGTCCCGGTCGAGAGCCTCGTGAAGGGCGACGTCTTCGTCGTGCGTCCGGGCGACGGCGTGCCGGTCGACGGCGAGGTGATCGAGGGCGAATCGAGCGTGGACGAGTCGATGCTCACCGGCGAGAGCCTCCCCGTGGGCAAGCGCGCGGGCGACCGGGTGTTCGCGGCCACCGTCAACGCGCACGGCCTCCTCAAGTGCCGGGCGACCGGTGTCGGCGCGCGCACGGTGCTCGCCGGGATCATCCGCATGGTTGCTGCGGCACAGGGGTCCAAGGCGCCGGTGCAGCAGCTCGCCGACAAGGTGTCGGCGGTGTTCGTGCCCTCGGTCGTGGCGGTCGCCCTGCTGACCTTCGTCGCCTGGGTGGCCTTCGGGAGCCTCGAGCAGGCGCTCGTGAACGCCGTGGCGGTGATGGTGATCGCCTGTCCTTGCGCCCTGGGGCTCGCGACGCCGACGGCGCTCATGGTCGGGATCGGCAAGGCCGCGCGCTCCGGCGTGCTCATCCGCAACGCCGTCGCGCTCGAGCGCGCCGGCAAGCTCGCGACGCTCGCTTTCGACAAGACCGGGACGCTCACCGAAGGCCGGCCGTCGGTGACCCGGCTCGTCCCCTCGGACGGCGTCGGCGAAACCGAGCTCCTCGGCGTGGCGGCGGCGCTCGAGCGCGGTTCCTCCCATCCGCTCGCCAAAGCGATCCTCGAGCGCGCGGAAGCCGCCGGCATCCGCCCCGGGCTTCCGGAGGGCTTCAGCCAGGTCTCGGGCAAGGGTGTGGCGGGGATCGTGCGCGGGCTGCCGACGCGGGTCGGCTCGGTATCCTTCGTGAGCGAGCTCGGGATGCACTGGGACGCGGGGCGCGTGCGCGAGTTCGTGGACGCCGGCGAAACCGTCGTCGCGGTGGGCCAGGCGGGCAGGCTCCTTGGCTACATCCTGATCGCCGACCCGATCCGGCGCGAGGCGCCGGCCGCGGTGCGGCGGCTGCGCGAGCTCGGGTTGCGGGTGGTGATGATCTCGGGCGACCACGAGGCGACGGCGCGGGCCGTGGCGCGCGCGGCGGGGATCGACGAGTTCCGCGCCGGCGTGCTGCCGGAGGGCAAGGCCGCGACGGTGAAGTCGCTGCGCGGCGAGGGCGGGCTCGTCGGCATGGTCGGCGACGGGATCAACGACGCGCCGGCGCTCGCCGCCGCCGACGTCGGCTTCGCGATGGGCGGCGGCACCGGGGTGGCGATCGACACCGCTGACGTCACCCTGATGCGCGACGACCCGCGGTCCGTCGCCGACGCGATCGAGCTCTCCCGGCGCACCGTCGCGAAGATCCGTCAGAACCTGTTCTTCGCGTTCGTGTACAACGTGCTCGGCATCCCGCTCGCGGCGGTGGGCCTGCTCTCCCCGGTGTTCGCCGGCGCGGCGATGGCGCTGTCCTCGGTCTCGGTGGTGTCGAACTCCCTGCTGCTCAACCGGTGGCGCCCCTCTCGTGAAGGAAGGAGCGATGGAAACGACGGTCATTAAGGTCGGCGGCATGTCCTGCCAGGGCTGCGTGCGCAGCGTCACGCGGGTGCTCCAGGAAGTGCCGGGCGTCGAGAAGGTCGAGGTCTCACTCGAGAGAGGCGAGGCGTCCCTCGCGTACGACCCGGCGCGCGCCGGGCTGCGCGAGTTCAGGAAGGCCGTCGAGGACGCGGGCTTCGAGGTCGTCTGAGGGATCGACGCCGTGGTCGTCACGGCTCCAACCGAAGCGGCGGCTGGCGGGATCGTGATCCGGCCGATCCGTCCGGAGGACGGCGAGGCGTGGCTCGCTTTCCTGGGGGCACTCTCGCCCGCCACGCGCTTCAAGCGGGCGGCGCGGCGGCTCGAGGACATGACGCCGGAGGGCGTGCGGGCGGCCACGGATCCCGACCCGCGGCGCGAGCTCGCGCTCGTCGCGGCGCCGCAGGGGGCGAACGAGCTCTGCGGCGTCGCGCGACTCCTCCTCGCCGACGACGGCCTGACCGGCGAGTTCCTGCTCGTGGTCGCCGACCGCTGGCAGCGCCGCGGCATCGGCGGACGGCTCCTCGATGCGCTCCTCGAGGAAGCGGCGCGGCGCGGCGTCGCGACGGTCGAGGGCGCGGTCCTCGGCACCAACCGCGGGATGCTCGAGTTCGTGCGCCGGCGCGGCTTCGCGGTCGAACCTCTCGCACCGAAAGCGATCTCCGTCCACGTCGTCAGGCACCTCCGGGTATGAACTTTGGAACCGATGCCGCCGGCATCGCTTCCCCTGGGATCGGGGAGCACGAGGGGGCGCCGCGAAGCGGCTCTGCCCCCTCGTAGCGTGTACTGCTGACGTGCGGCGAGCTTCAGAGAAAGGCTCGCGGTGACCGAGCCGACCCGGTACGGCCGCGCCCAGGGCGGCGCGCGCAAGGAAGACGAGCGTTTCCTCACGGGCCGCGGGCGATATGCCGACGACCTCGCGGTTCCCGGTGCGGCCCACGCTGCGATCGTACGCTCGCCGCACGCGCGTGCCCGCACCGCAGCGATTGACGTCGCCGCCGCGCGCGCGGCGCCCGGCGTGATCGGGGTCTTCACCGGTGCGGACCTCGTCGCGGCGGGCGTGAAACCGCTGCCCTTCGTGCCGGGCTTCGTGGGCGAGGACGGCAGGCCGGCGCGCTCGCCCGCCCGCTATCCGCTCACGCCCGACGTCGCGCGCTTCGTCGGCGACCCGGTCGCGGTCGTCGTCGCCGAGACCGCGGAGGCCGCGCGCGACGCGGCGGAGCTCGTCGCGGTCGACTACGAGCCACTGGACGCGGTCGTCGACGTGCGCCGGGCGCTCGGGCCGGCGGCCGTCCTCGCGGAGCCCGACTTCGGGACGAATGTGGCCGCGTTCCACGCGATCGGCGATGCGGTCCGGGTGGACGAGGCCTTCGCGTCGGCGGCGCACGTCGCCCGGATCGACCTCGTCAACAACCGCCTCGTCCCGAACCCGATCGAGCCGCGCGTGTGCGTGGGCGAGTACGACACGGCGTCCGGCCGCTATGTCGTGCGCTTGCCGACGCAGACCGCGCAATCGACGCGCAACAGCATCGCCGCGAGCCTCGGCGTCGCCCCCGAGCGGGTGCGGGTCATCGTCGGCGACATCGGCGGCGGGTTCGGGATGAAGACCTTCATCCATCCCGAGGACGCGCTCGTGGCCTGGCTCGCCAAGGCGTGCGGCCGGCCGGTGAAATGGCGCGCGGACCGCTCCGAATCCTTCCTCGGCGACACGCACGGCCGCGACCAGTGGGTGCAGGCGGAGCTCGCGCTGGACCGCGCAGGGCGCTTCCTCGCGCTGCGCGTGCGGCTCGCCGCGAACATGGGCGCCTACCTCGCGTTCATCGGCCCGGTGGTGCCGCTGCGCGCGGGGGTGCGCGTCTCCACCGGCGGCTACGACATCCCGCTCTTCCGATTCGAGGGACGCGCGGTGCTCACCAACACCGCCCCGGTCTGCGCCTACCGCGGCGCGGGGCGGCCCGAGGCCATCTACGCGATCGAGCGGCTCGTGGACGTGGCCGCGCGCGAGCTCGGGATCGACCCGGTCGAGCTGCGGCGCCGCAACCTCGTGCCGCGCTCGGCGATGCCCTACCGCAACGGCGTCGGCGAGACCTACGACGTGGGCGACTTCGCCGCGGTGCTCGACCGCGCACTCGCGGCCGCCGACTGGAGCGGGTTCGACGCGCGCCGCGCAGCCTCGCGCGCGACGGGGCGCCTGCGCGGCCGCGGCCTCGCGTTCTACGTCGAGTGGACCGGCGGCGAGATGACCGAGCGCGCCGTCGTGGAGGTGCACGGCGACGGACGCGTGGTGCTGCTCTCCGGCACGCAGAACATGGGGCAGGGGCTCGAGACGAGCTACGCGGGCATCGTCGCCGAAGCGCTCGGCATCGATCCCGCGCGGGTGGAGGTGGTGCAGGGCGACACCGACCGCGTCTTGGGCTCAGGGAGCGTCGCTTCGCGCTCGCTCTTCGTCGGCGGCAGCGCCGCGCTCGCCGGCGGCAAGGACGCGATCGAGAAGGGGCGCGCGCTCGCCGCCGACGCGCTCGAAGCCGCGCCGCGCGACATCGAATACGCGGCGGGGCGCTTCTGCATCGCCGGCACGGACCGCGCCATCGGCCTCTTCGACCTCGCGGCGCGACAACCCGAGCGGCGCTTCCTCGGCGAAGCGACGGTCACGTTCACGATGCCGAGCTGGCCGAACGGCTGCCATGTCTGCGAGGTGGAGATCGATCCCGAGACCGGGGAGGTCCGCGTCGACCGCTACAGCGCGGTGGACGACGTCGGCCGCCGGCTGAACCCCGCCATCGTCGCGGGCCAGGTGCACGGCGGGATCGCGCAGGGCATCGGGCAGGCGCTGCTCGAAGCCTGCCGGTACGACGCCGACTCGGGGCAGCTCCTCACCGGCACCTTCCAGGACTACGCGCTGCCGCGCGCCGACGACCTTCCGGCCTTCGCGCTCGGCGCGTTCGAAGACGAGCCCGCGAGCGGGAATCCGCTGGGCACGAAAGGCGTGGGCGAGGTGGGCGCGGTCGCCGCGCCGCCCGCGGTCGTCAACGCGGTGGTCGATGCGCTCGCCGAATTCGGCGTGAAGCACCTCGACATGCCGGTGCGGGCGGAGGACGTCTGGCGGATCGTGGCCGGCGGACGCGCGCCGCGTTGAGCGCGGTGGTGCCGGACGTGGTGGGCGGTACTGGGTTCGAACCAGTGACCCCTGCCGTGTGAAGACAGTGCTCTACCGCTGAGCTAACCGCCCCCGAAGGGAGCGCGGATTTTACGCGGAACGCGGGTGCGGGGTCAACGAACGCCCCGGCGGCGAAGGGCGCCGCACCCTCAGAAGAGCAGCAGCGACACGGTGGCGAAGTAGATGAGGATCGAGAGCACGTCCTGGATGATGGTCGCGAGCGGGCCGCTGCCGAACGCCGGGTCGCGGCCGAGACGGGCGAGGAGCCACGGGAACGCGAAGCCGATCGATGTGGCCGCGGCGCTCGCGATCACGAGCGCGACGCCGACCGCCGCGCCGAGGCGCAGGTCGTCGAGCCAGAGCCAGACGCCGAGGAAGCTGACGAGGCCGAGGGTCGCGCCGATGAGGAGCCCCGTGCGGAACTCGCCACCGATCACGCGCGAGAGCGGCAGCCGCGAGAGCGACAGCCCGCGCACGGCGATCGCCTCGCTCTGCGTGCCGATCGCGTCGGCGAGATAGACGATCGCCGGGATGAAGAACGCGATCGCGACCCTCGCCTGAAGCGACTCCTCGAACCCGGCGACGATCACCGTCGCAACCGCCGATCCGGCGAGCCCTGCCAGGAGCCAGGGCAGGCGGTCGCGCGCGCGGCGCGCGGGCGGCGCCTCGATCGCGTGCCGCGCCATCGCGCCCTCCCGCACGATGCCGGCGAGACGGTGCAGGTCCTCGACGTGCTCGTGCCGGAGAACGTCGATGATCGCGAGCGGCGGCACGACGCCGAGGAGCCGGTCGCTCGCGTCCACCACCGGCACGGCGGTGAGCCCGTGCTCGATGGCGAGCGACGCGACGTGCTCCTGGTCGGCGCTCGCGAGCACCGAGGGCGCCGGCGCGATCGCGATCTCGCGCAGCGGGCGCGAATCGGGCTCGGCGAGGAGCCGCGTCATCGGCACGATCCCCTCGAGCCGGCCGTCGCGCGAGACGATGTAAAGGGCGTCGGCGGCGTCGAACGCGCGCCCGGGGAGCGCCGCGCGTGCCGCGCCGACGAGCGCATCGCCCGGGGCGGTGGGAACGCGCGAGACGAGATGGCGGCCCGCGGTCTCGGCGAGCTCGCCGCGCACGTCCGTGAGCGGGGTCTCGGGCGGGTCGTCTTCGGCGGGTGAAGCCATCGGACGCATTGTGCCCCAGCCGCCCCGCTCGACCGGGGCCGCGCCGCTGCCGATAATGGCAGCCGGGCGATGTGATAGCGACGGAGAGGCACGATGCTGATCGGGGTTCCGCGGGAGATCAAGGAGAGCGAATACCGCGTCGGCCTGACGCCTTCGAGCGTGCGCGAGGCGGTTGCGCACGGTCACCGCGTGATCGTGGAGACCGCTGCCGGCGCCGGAATCCGCGCCACCGACGACGAGTACCGCGCCGCGGGCGCCGAGGTCGTGGCCACGGCCGAGGAGGTCTTCGCGCGCGCGGAGCTCGTCGTGAAGGTGAAGGAGCCGCAGGAGCCGGAGCGGAGACGGCTGCGCCCGGGGCAGGCGCTCTTCACGTTCCTGCACCTCGCGCCCGATCCCGGCCAGGCGGAGGATCTCATCGCTTCGGGCGCCATCGCGATCGCCTACGAGACGGTGACCTCGCCCGCGGGAGGGCTGCCGCTCCTCGCGCCCATGTCCGAGGTTGCCGGCCGCATGTCGATCCAGGTCGGCGCGCGCTTCCTCGAGCGGCCGCAGGGCGGGCGCGGCGTGTTGCTCGCGGGCGTGCCGGGCGTCGCGCCGGGCAGGGTGGTGATCCTCGGCGCCGGCGTGGTCGGGACGAACGCCGCGGCCATCGCCTCCGGGATGGGCGCGGAAGTGGTGCTCATGGACCGTTCGCCCGAGGCGCTGCGCCGCGCCGAGGCGCGCTTCGGCCCGCGCGTGCAGACCGTGTTCGCGGCGCGCGAGCTCGTCGCGGAGCAGGTGGCCGGGGCGCACCTCGTCGTCGGCGCGGCGCTCGTCCCCGGGGCGCGCGCGCCGAGGCTCGTCACGCGCGACATGCTCGGGCGCATGAAGCGCGGCGCGGTGCTCGTCGACGTCTCGATCGACCAGGGCGGCGCCTTCGAGACCTCGCGCGTCACCACCCACGCGAACCCCGTGTTCGAGGTCGACGGGATCGTGCACTACGGCGTGGCGAACATGCCCGGCGCCGTGCCGCGCACCTCGGCGTTCGCGCTGAACAACGCGACGCTGCCCTACGTCCTCGCCATCGCCGACCAGGGCTGGAAGCGCGCGCTCGAGGCCGATCCGCACCTGCGCGCGGGGCTCAACGTCGCCGCGGGGCGCGTCACCCACGCGCAGGTCGCGGAAGCGCTCGGCCGGCCGTTCACGCCGCCGCTCGAGGCGATCGCGAGCGCGTAGGACGCGCGCACCCGCCGCGATCCCTTACAATCCGCGCCTTTTCCCCGCCCCGCCCCATGGTCCGCACGCGCTTCGCACCGAGCCCCACCGGCTACCTCCACATCGGCGGCGCGCGCACCGCGCTCTTCTCGTGGGCCTTCGCGCGGCAGCAGCGCGGGAGGTTCATCCTGCGCATCGAGGACACCGACACCGAGCGCCACACCGAGGACGCCGTCGCCGCGATCTACGAGAGCATGCGCTGGCTCGGCCTCGACTGGGACGAGGGCCCGTTCCGGCAGATGCAGCGGCTCGCGCGCTACCGCGAGGTCGCCGACCGGCTGGTGCGCGAGGGGAAGGCCTACCTCTGCTACGCGTCGAAGGACGAGCTCGACGCGATGCGCGAATCGCAGCGCGCGCGCGGCGAGAAGCCCCGCTACGACGGCCGCTGGCGCCCGGAGAACGCTGCCGGACGTACCCCGCCGGCCGGCGTCGCGCCGGTGGTGCGCTTCCGCAACCCCGACGACGGCGAAGTCGCCTGGAACGACCTCGTCAAGGGCCCGATCGCGATCTCGAACCGCGAGCTCGACGACCTCGTGCTACTGCGCGCCGACGGGGTGCCGACCTACAACTTCGGCGTGGTCGTGGACGACCTCGACATGGCGATCACCCACGTCATCCGCGGCGACGACCACGTCAACAACACGCCGCGGCAGATCAACATCTACGAGGCCCTCGGCGCGCCGGTGCCGAAGTTCGCGCACGTGCCGATGATCCTCGGCCCCGACGGCGAGAAGCTCTCCAAGCGCCACGGCGCGGTGAGCGTCACGCAGTACGCGGAGGACGGCTTCCTTCCCGAGGCGCTGGTCAATTACCTCGCGCGCCTCGGCTGGTCGCACGGCGACGACGAGGTCTTCCCGGTGGAGCAGTTCATCGAATGGTTCGACCTCGGGCACATCAGCCGCTCGCCGGCGCAGTTCAACCCGGAAAAGGCGCTCTGGCTCAACCAGCAGTACATCCGCAGGGCGGACTCGACGCGGCTCGCGCGGCTCGCCGCGCCGCGCATCGAGCGCGACGGCGGCGTGCTGGCGGGCGGCCCGCCCCTCGAGTCGGTGATGGACCTCCTGAAGCCGCGGGCGCGCACGGTGAACGAGCTCGCCGAGGGCGCCATGCTCTTCTACGGCGACGTGCATCCGAGCGATCAGCTCCTCGCCGAGCACCTCACCGACGAGGCGCGCGACGCCCTCGCGGACCTGCGCGAGCGCCTCGCGGCGCTCGCGGCCTGGGAGCCGGCGGCGATCGCCGCCGCGATCGGCGAGACGGTGAAGGCGAAGGGCCTCAAGATGCCGAAGGTCGCGATGCCGCTGCGCGTCGTCGTCTTCGGCCAGCCGCAGACGCCCGACATCGCGCCGGTGCTCGCGTTGGCCGGCCGGGCGCGGGTGCTCGCGCGGCTCGCCCGCTACGCAGGCTAGCCCCGCGCCCGCCTTGCCCGGGAGAGGGTGCCCCGCTATAATGCGCGGCTCGCGGTTGGGGGTATAGCTCAGCTGGGAGAGCGCTTGCATGGCATGCAAGAGGTCAGCGGTTCGATCCCGCTTACCTCCACCAATCAAGCCCGCGAAGCCGGATATCCGCAGGTCCCCATCGTCTAGAGGCCTAGGACATCGCCCTTTCACGGCGGTAACCGGGGTTCGAATCCCCGTGGGGACGCCAGATGCCTCGTAAGCCACCGCACGCGGTGGCTTTTCTTTTGCGCGCGCCGCGATGAGCGCCTCGGGGGAGGCGTGGCTCGCCGTCGTGAATCCCGCGGCCGGGCGGGGCCGGGGGCTGCGCACGCTGCCGGCGCTCGAGGCCGAGATGCGGCGCGCCTGTCTGTCCATGGAGGTGCGTACCACAGCGCGGCGCGGTCACGCCGTCGCGATCGCTGCGGGCGCGCTCGCCGCCGGCTATCGCCGATTCCTCGCGGTCGGGGGCGATGGCACGGTGAACGAGGTCGCGAACGGGCTCCTCGGCGCGGGCGCCGTTCGCGGCACGGAGATCACGCTCGGCACGCTGCCCGTGGGCACGGGGAACGACTGGGCCCGGACCCACGCATTGCCCAGGCGCGTGCCGGAGGTCGTCCGCCTGCTCGCCGGGGGCCGGACGGTGGTGCACGACGCCGGCGTTGTCGCCTGCCGCGCGGGCGGGCAGGAGACGAGACGGTTCTTCGTGAACATGGCCGGCGTGGGCATCGACGCCCACATCCTGCAGCGCCTGGGCGAGGGCAAGGGCGGGACGTGGAGCTACCTCGCCGCGCTGCTCGCGGGCCTGAGGACGTTCGCGAGCCCCGCGCTCGAGATCGCCGGGCCCGACTTCCTCTTCCGCGGCCGGGCGCTTGCGGTCTTCATGGGGCCGGGGCGCTATTGCGGCGGCGGGCTGGAGATCGCGCCGCACGCCGCGGTGGACGACGGCACGCTCCACATGACGCTCGTCCGCCACATGAGCGCTCTGCAGGTGCTCGTCAGCCTGCCGCGTCTCTTCAACGGCACGGTGCCGCAGTCGCCGCATGTCGTCGCGCGGCGAGTGAGCTCGCTCGAGATCGCGTCCGACCCGCCCGCCGGCGTCGAGGTGGACGGCGAGGTGATCGGCACCACGCCGGCGCGGGTCGCGATCCTGCCGCGTGCGATCCGCGCGGTGACGGCGCGGCCGGCACGGCGCGCCGGTCTGCATTAGGATCGCGCACCGGCCGCGGCCCGCGCGCGGCTCCATCCAGGCATCGACCAAGGAGAAACCATGCTCGACCGCTTCCCCATCGACCGCAAGGCGTTCGCCGGACCGGTGCTCGTGACCGGCGCGGGCGGCTGCATCGGCAGCTGGGTGATCGCGCTCCTCGCCCGCGCCGGCGTGCCGGTCGTGGCGTTCGACCTCTCCGAGGACAAGCGGCGGCCACGGCTCCTCATGACGGACGCCGAGCTCGCGTCGGTACGCTGGCTCACCGGCGACATCGCCGATCCCGCCGCCGTCCGAGCGGCGCTCGAGTCGGCGAAACCGGCGGCGATCGTGCATCTCGCGGCGCTGCAAGTGCCTTTCTGCAAGGCCGACCCGATCCTCGGCGCCAAGGTGAACGTGGTCGGAACGGTGAACGTCTTCGAGGGCGCGCGGCAGCTCGGCGTCCGGCGGCTCGCCTACGCGAGCTCGGTCGCGGCGCACGGCGCGATGGAGGAGGGCGAGGGCGTGATGAGCACGCTCTACGGTGCCTACAAGTACTGCAATGAGCAGACCGCGAAGGTGTACGCGCAGGACTGGGGCGTGGCGAGTGTCGGCATCCGGCCCGGCGTCGTCTACGGCATCGGCCGCGACCAGGGCCTCACGTCGAAGACGACCTTCGCGATCCTCGCGGCGGCGGCGGGCAAGCCCTACGACGTCCCGTTCCGGGGCGGCGTGTCGTGGCTGCACGCGGGGGAGGTCGCGAGCGCCTTCATCAAGGCCGTCTCGCAGGACCGCTCGGGGGCGCCCGTCTTCGACCAGAACGGCGCCTACGTCACCGTGGAGGAGGGCCTCGCCCTCATCCGGAAGGTCGCGCCCTCCGCCTCCCTCACCTGTTCGGGCGCGCCGCTCGCGTTCCCGATGCATCTTCCCGACACGGCGCTGCGCCAATACCTCGGCGATTACGGCGAGGTGCCCCTCGCGGAGGGGATCCGCGAGACCCACGCGGCCTTCCGGTCGCTCCTCGAGCGGGGGCTCGTCGACGCCACCTCGCTCCCCTGAGGCGCGCCGAAGCGGAGAGGACGTGCGCGGCGAGGGTGGCGGAAAGCCGCCACCCGGGTTGCGCGCGCCGCCCGCGCGACGCGGACGCGACTGTGCAGAAACTCACGCCCGGCACTTTCGGCGCGGTGACGGCGCGCACGCCGCGCGTAGCATGGCGCGGGGAGCTGTTCACACATGCCCCGGTCGCCGATGCGGCCGGGCGCCACAACAAAAGCGAAGGGAATGCTTTCGAGCGGGCGAAGCCGGGGAGGCGCGCGGCCGCGGACCTTCCGGGCGGAAACGCCGGACGGATCGCTGGAGCTCGAGGCGGGGCAGCCGTGCCCCGACCTCGATCGGCTCCTCGGGGAGGCCGGCGTCGAGTCCTGGGCCTGTGTCCGGGCGGGCGGATCGCTTGCCTGCCGGATCACGGCCGACGCCGGACGGGCGCGGCAGGCCCTCATCGAGCAGTTCGTGCGCGGGATCGGCTATACGTGTTTCGCAGGTGCCGGGGAGGGCGCCGATCCCGCGCCGACCCTGCTCATCCTGGGAATCCCCGAGGACGCGGCCGTTCGGCTCGGCGTCATGCTCGAACAGCCGGCCGTGCTGGTCGGCCGCCGGGGCCGGTCGCCCGAGCTGCGGTCCTGCCCCCGAAGCCGGACGCCGGGCGCGTCCTGAGCACGCCCCGCGCGGCGAGCTCGCCGCGTCGACCCTTCAGCGGCCTTCCGGCTTGCGTTCCCGCACCAGGGGAACGAAGCGCACGGGAAGCTTGCGGGTCTCGACGGTGCGACCGTCGGGCAGCTTCTCGATCACCATGAGCTCCTGCACGGCCGACTGCGGGCCCACCGGGATCACGAGCCGGCCCCCGGGCTTCAGCTGCTCGACGAGCGCGGGCGGGACGTGGTCGGGCGCGGCGGTCACGACGATCGCGTCGAAGGGCGCCGCTTCGGGCCAGCCCCGGTAACCGTCGCCGACGCGCAGCCGGATGTTGCGGTAGCCGAGGCGCCCGAGCGTCTCGCCGGCGCGGCGCGCGAGCGATTCCACGATCTCGATCGAATAGACCTCCCCTGCGAGCTCGGCGAGGATCGCGGCCTGGTATCCCGATCCGGTTCCGACCTCCAGCACGCGGCTCCCCGGCCCCGGGGCGGCGAGCTCGGTCATCAGCGCCACGATGAACGGCTGCGAGATCGTCTGTCCGGCGCCGATCGGCAGCGGGCGGTTGGCGTAGGCCTGCGCCGCGAGCGATGGGGGCACGAACTCGTGGCGCGGAACGCGGCCCATCGCGGCCGTCACGCGCTCACTCAGCTCCCGGACGCCGGTCGCCGAAGCCGTCTCGCGCGTCGAGGCGCGGATCTCGTCGACCATGGCGCGGCGCGCAGCCGCGTGCGGATCCTGGGCAGCGGCGAGACCCGGCGCGACCAACGCCGCGACCACGAGAGCCGTGGCGGCGATCCGCGATCGTGTTTCCAGCCTCACCAGAAGCGTCTCCAATACGAGCGTGCAGCGCAGCGGCAGCCACGCGACGAAGACGTCGCCGAAGGCCGCGTGCGCCGCCTGCGCAGCCCGTGCGATGATCGCGCTGCGGTGGCTCCGCGATCAAGCGCGGTGCGCCGTCTTTCGGCCGACAGGCTCGGAAACCGATCGAAGTGCGCGGCGACATGCTCGAGGGGGAGGCGAGAGGGCGCGGCAGGGGCAAGGCCATTGCGCTCGCGGCGCGCTTGTCCGCGTGGGCCGGCGCCTTCGCGTGGGCCGGGGCCGCGGCGCAGCCCGCCGCGGGCGAAACGGCCGCCGGCGTCGTCGCGCTCGACCCGGTCGTCGTCACGGCGACGCGCACCGAGGAGCGCGCGTTCGCGTTGCCGGCATCGATCGACGCCGTCGAGGCGCCGGCGATCCGCGACGGGAAGCTCCGTGCGAACCTCTCCGAGAGCCTCGGTGCGATCCCCGGCGTGGTGGCGAACAACCGGCAGAACTACGCGCAGGATCTGCAGATCTCGTCGCGGGGTTTCGGCGCGCGCGCGACCTTCGGCGTGCGCGGGGTGCGGCTGATGCAGGACGGGATCCCGCTCACGATGCCGGACGGGCAGGGGCAGTCGGGGCTCTTCGACCTCGACGCCGCGGCGCGCATCGAGGTGCTGCGCGGGCCGTTCGCGGCCCTCTACGGCAATTCCTCGGGCGGCGTCATCCAGCTCTTCACCCAGCCGCCGCCGGCGCGCCCGGCACTCGAGGCGTTCGGGGCCACGGGTTCGTACGGCACATGGCGAGCGGCGGGGCGCGTCGGCGGCACCTACGAGGGCATCGCCGCGTCGGGGGGATATTCGCAGTTCCGGACGGAGGGGTACCGCGATTGGAGCTCGGCGCGGCGGGACATCACGAACGGCCGGATCCAGCTCGATGTCGGCGAGCGCGCCACGCTGACGGTCCTCGGCTTCTACGTGGGCCAGCCGAACACCCAGGATCCCGGCGGGCTCACCCTCCAGCAGGTCGAGCAGAACCCGCGCCAGGCCGGCACCGACGCCGTGCGCTTCGGCGCGCGCAAGAGCATCAACCACGGCCAGGGCGGCGCGATCTACGAAGTGAAGGTGACGCCGCAGGACACGGTCTCGCTCATGGGCTACGTCGGCGACCGGCAGGTGACGCAGTTCCTCGCGTTCCAGGGCGCGGCGATCACCGGCTCGGGCGGCGTCGTCGACCTGGACCGTTCCTTCGGCGGCGTCTGGCTCACCTGGCGGCGCGAGACGGAGCTCGCCGGCGGCCCTTTCACCCTGGCCGCGGCCCTGAACTACGACAACATGCTCGAGCGGCGCAGGGGCTTCGTGAACAACTTCGGCGTGGCCGGGGCGCTGCGACGCGACGAGCAGGACCGAGTGGACGACTTCGCGCAATACGTCCAGGCCGAATGGCGTTTCGCGCCGCGCTGGAAACTCTCGGCGGGCGTGCGGCACACCGATGTCGCCTTCAAGGTCACCGACTATTTCGTCCGGCCCGGCAACCCCGACGACAGCGGCACCACGAGCTACTCGGCGTGGCTTCCGGTCGGCGGCATCCTCTACGAGCTCACGCCCGCGGTGAACCTCTACGCCTCGGCGGGCAGGGGCTTCGAGACGCCGACCTTCGCCGAGCTCGCCTATCGTCCCGACGGGCTGCCGGGCGTCAACTTCGCGTTGCGGCCGGCCCGCAGCAACCTGTACGAGGCCGGCGTGAAGGCGCTCGCCGGCGACCGTGCCCGGTTCAACGCCGTCGCCTACTACTCGGTGACCGAACAGGACATCGTGGCGACGCCCTACGCCGGGGTCCCGCCCGCGCCGCAGGGCCGCAACTACTTCACCAACGCGCAGCGGACGACGCGCGGCGGCTTCGAGCTTTCGGGCGACGCGTGGCTCGGCGCGGGTTTCTCGGCCGTCCTCGCTTTCACCTGGCTCGACGCGAAGTTCTCCGAGTACGTCACCGCGAGCGGCGTCGACTTCTCCGGCAAGCGGATTCCGGGCGTGCCGCAGAGTCTCCTCTACGGGGCGCTCAAATGGCAGCCGGCGGCCACGGGCCCGTCGCTCGGGATCGAGGGGCGCTATGCGGCGAAGGTCTATGCGAACGACGCGAACACCGCATATGCGCCGAGCTACGGGATCCTGAACGTCGTGGCCGGATGGACCGAAGTGTTCGGCCCCTTCCGCATCCAGGCCTTCCTGCGCGCCGACAACGTCACCGACCGGCGATACATCGGCTCGGTGATCGTGAATGCGGCGAACGACCGCTTCTTCGAGCCCTCGCCGACGCGCAACGTGCTCGGCGGGGTGACGGTGGGCGTCGCGTTCTGAAGGCAGGATGCCGGATCGAGGATGGAGGATCCGGGATTCAGGATCGAGCTCTGTCCTCCGACCCTAGCCCGCCGAAGCGCTCGTAGAAGTAAGGCGCTGCCGGCGGGAGCGGGCCGTCGGGCGTCGCGAGCGTGGCGACGAGGTGCCGCTCGGTCTCGCGCTGGGTGATGCGGTAGAGGTGCCGGCAGAGCTCCCGCGCCGAGGCGCCGTGCCAGCCCTCGGGAAGGAGCGCCGGCGGCAGCAGCGGGTCGCGCAGCATGATGCGGCGGTACTCGTGGATCGCAAGCGTGCGCACCATGAAGCACTGCTCCGGATCCAGGCTCTGCGCGGGCGCCCGCGCGAGCGCCCGCGCCACCGGGCGGAACCGGGCGACGAAGGCGCGATAGTCGCGCTCGAGGCGGTCGAGGTCCCAGGCGTCGCGAACCAGCGCTTCCAGGGGCGCCGCGGGCTGTCCCGGGTCGGTGGCCGCGTGCATCACGACGACGTGGCCTCGCGCCTTGAGGTCATCGAGCAGCGCCGCCACGGCGCTCTCGTCGAGCGTCGGGTGGGCCCACAGCCCGGCGGCGACCTGGCCGAACCCGCTCCAGCCGAGCTGGTCGTGCAGCGCGCGGCGACGCGCGGGCGGCTGCGGCCTGCCCGCCTCGACGACGAGGCACCAGCGCCCGTCCCAGCGGCCCCCGGTCGCGCCGTAGATCTTGCGGAACGCCGTCTCGAAGCGTCTGCGGCCGCTGTCGGTGAGCGCGTAATGGCTGCGCCGGCCCACCTGCGTCCCCTTGAGCCAGCCCTCCGCGGCGAGCCTGAAGACCGTGGTGCGCACCGCGCGCTCGTTGATGCCGAACGGCGCGAGCAGCGCGATCAGCCCGGCGAGCCAGACCGTGCCGCCGTGCGGCGCGATCGCATCGCCGAAGACGGTGACGACGAGCGACTTGGCGCGGACCGACCGGGTGGCGAGATGCTCGGCGAGCGCTTCTTCGACGGCGCGGATTCTCATGGTCTTGCGCGGGGCGGCCGCGGCCCGGGTGATACACTCGGCCGCCAGGCAAACGCGCGCAGTGTATCGCTTCGCCGGGCGAGCGGCGAGCCACGCGCGGGCGAAAGGAGCGAAACCGATGCTCTCGACGATGATGGCGTACCCGCTCACCACTCACCACATCCTCGAGCGGGCGGGACGGTTCTTCGGCGACCGCGAGATCGCCTGGCGCCGCCCGGACCGCTCGGTGGCCCGCTACACCTACGCGGACATGCGGCGGCGGGCGCGAGCGCTGGCAGCCGCGCTCGTCGCCGCCGGCATCCGCGAGGGCGACCGCGTCGCGACGCTCATGTGGAACGGCGGCGCGCACCTCGAGGCGTACTTCGGCATCCCGGCCGCGGGCGCGGTCCTGCACACGCTCAACCTGCGCCTCGCACCGGAGGACATCGCCTGGATCGTGAACGACGCCGAGGACCGCTTCGTGATCGTCGACGACGTGCTCCTGCCCCTCTGGGAGAAGATCCGCCCGCACGTGAACGTCGAGCGCGTCCTCGTCGCCGGGAGCGGCGCGGTCCCCGGCTGGGCGGAGCGCTACGAGGCGTTCATCGCCGGCAAGGGCGAGGGCTTCGAGTATCCGGACATCGGCGAGAACGCGGCCTGCGGCATGTGCTACACGTCGGGCACGACCGGACGCCCGAAGGGCGTGGTCTACGGGCACCGCTCGACCGTGCTGCACTCGATCACGATCGCGATCCCCGACTGCCTCGGGCTCTCGGTGCACGACGCCGTGCTCGCGGTGACGCCGATGTTCCACGCGAACTCGTGGGGCGTGCCCTACGCCGCGGCGATGGTCGGGGCGAAGCAGGTCTTCCCGGGCCCGCATCTCGGCGCCGAGGACCTGCTCGACCTCATGGCCGGGGAGGGCATCACGCTCGCGCTCGGCGTGCCGACGATCTGGATGACGATCCGCGAGGCGCTCGATGCCCACCCCGGGCGCTGGGCGCTCGCCCGGGGCATGCGGATGATGGTCGGCGGATCGGCCGTGCCCCCGGCGATGATCCGCGCGTTCGACCGCCACGGCCTCGCGATCAAGCACGGCTGGGGCATGACCGAGACTTCGCCCGTCGGCTCGCTCGCCTGGCTCAAGCCGCAACACGTCGCCGCCGACTACGACACGCAGGTGGCGGTGCGCGCGAAGCAGGGCATCCCGCTGCCCCTCGTCGACATGCGCATCGTCGGCGACGCCGGCGAGCAGCCCTGGGACGGGAAATCCGTCGGCGAGCTGCAGGTGCGCGGGCCGTGGATCACCGGCAGCTACTTCAAGGTCGGCGCCCAGCCCGACAAGTTCACCGCCGACGGCTGGCTGCGTACCGGCGACGTCGCCAGCATGGATGCCGAGGGCTACCTGCGCATCGCCGACCGCACCAAGGACCTCGTCAAGTCGGGCGGCGAGTGGATCAGCTCGGTGGACCTCGAGAACGCGGTGATGGGCCATCCCGCCGTCGCGGAGGCGGCGGTGATCGCGATTCCGCACCCGAAGTGGGACGAGCGGCCGCTCGCGGTCGTGGTGGCGAAGCCGGGCGCGAACGTGACGGCGGAGGCGCTGCGCGAGCATCTGCTCGCGCAGTTCCCCAAGTGGATGGTCCCGGACGACTACGTCTTCGTCGACGCGCTGCCGAAGACCTCGACCGGCAAGTTCCTCAAGACCAAGCTGCGCGAGGACTTCAGGGACTACCGGTCGAAAGCCTGACCGGGTGGCGCGAAACGCGGCGGTTGCGGGATAATCACCGGTTCGCGAACCACACGGGGAGCCGCGAGTGACTTACCTCGCACCTATCGAGAACCGCCTGATCGAGAACGTCAACGTCGACGGCATGGAGGACATGCCGACGCCGGACGAGGTCAAGCTCCAGTGGCCGCTCTCGGAGCGTGCGGCCGCCACAGTGATGCGGGGCCGCCAGGCGCTGCGCGACATCCTCGACCGGCGCGATCCGCGGGTCTTCGTCGTCGTCGGGCCGTGCTCGATCCACGACCCGCGCGCCGCGATGGAGTACGCCACCCGGCTGAAGGGCCTTGCCGAAGAGGTCGCGGACGCGCTGCTCCTCGTGATGCGGGTCTATTTCGAGAAGCCGCGCACGTCCACCGGCTGGAAGGGGTTCATCAACGACCCGCACATGGACGACTCCTTCCGCATCGACGAGGGCATTGCGCGGGCGCGCGAACTGCTGCTCCACTTCGCGGACATGGGCCTTCCCGCCGGCTCCGAGGCGCTCGACCCGATGTCGCCGCAGTATCTCGCGGACCTGATCGGCTGGTACGCGATCGGCGCGCGCACGACCGAATCGCAGACCCACCGGGAGATGGCGAGCGGCCTCTCGGCGCCGGTGGGCTTCAAGAACGGCACCGACGGCGGCCTCGAGGTGGCGATCAACGCGATCCGCTCCGCGTCGAGCCCGCACAGTTTCCTCGGCATCAACCGCTACGGGCGCACGGCGATCGTGCGCACGCGCGGCAACGCCTACGGCCATCTCGTGCTGCGCGGCGGCGGCGGGCGACCCAACTACGACACCGTGAGCGTGCGCCTCGCCGAGGGCGCGCTGCGGAAGGCCCAGCTCCCGGCGAACATCGTCGTGGACTGCTCGCATTCGAACTCGCTCAAGGACCCGTCGCTGCAGCCGCTCGTCTTCCACGACTGCGTCCACCAGATCCTGGAGGGCAACCAGTCGATCGTGGGCCTCATGCTCGAGAGCAACCTGCGTGGCGGCAACCAGCCGATCCCCGCGGATCTCGCGAAGCTCGAGTACGGGGTCTCCGTCACCGACGCGTGCATCGACTGGGACACGACCGAGGAGACGATCCGCCGCGCGCACGCCGAGCTGCGCGGCGTGCTCCCGGCGCGGCGCCGGCAGGCGGCGTAGGAGCGCTCAGCGCCGCGCGCCGACGCGTCTCCCGCCCGCTGCCCGCGACTCCCGCGCGAGCAGCTCGGCCTTGCGCTCGATGCCCCAGCGGTAACCCGCCAGGGCGCCGTCCTTCGCGACGACGCGGTGGCAGGGGATGACGAGCGCCGCCGGGTTCGAGGCGCAGGCGCGGGCGACGGCGCGCGCCGCGCCGGGCCGGCCGATGCGCGCGGCGAGCGCGGCGTATGTCGTCGTCGTCCCCGGCGGAAGGGACTGCAACGCTTTCCACACGCGGCGCTGGAAGCTCGTCCCCTGCACGTCGAGCGGCAGGCCGCGCGCAGGCCCCGGGCGCGCGGCGAGCGCAGCGATCGACCTCGCCCAGCGCGAGAGCGCGGCATCCGCAGGGCGCAGGTCGGCGCGCGCGTAGCGCTGGCGCGCGAGCTGCGACAGGGCGGCCTCGCTCTCCCCGAACTCGATCGCGCAGATGCCGCGGTCGGTCGCGGCGACCAGCATCGGGCCGAGCGCGGTCGGGAGCGTGGTGAAGCGGATGGCGAGGCCCGCACCGCCGCGCATCGCCCGGGCGGGCGCGATCGCGCGGCCGCGCCGCGACGCGTAGAAACGGCTCGCCGACCCGAACCCGGCTTCGAGGATGGCATCGGTCACGGTGCGTCCTTTCTCGATGTGCCGTTCGGCGCGCGCCAGGCGGCGCTCGATGGCGTACTGCTTGGGCGAAACGCCGACGATGCGTTTGAACGCCTTCTGGAAGTGCGAAGCGCCGTAGCCGGCGGCCCCGGCGAGGCGCGCGAGCGGCACGTCGCCCTCGCGGTCGATGCGCTCGCAGGCGGCGCGTACGGCCGCGACGAGCACCGCGTCCGCCCGGGCCGCATCGGGCCGGCAGCGCTTGCAGGCCCGGAAGCCCGCGGCGCGGGCGGCTTCGCCCGAGGGGAAGAACGCGACGTTCTCGCGCCGCGCGCGCCGCGCCGGGCAGGAGGGGCGGCAGTACACGCCGGTCGTCCGCACCGCGAAGACGAAGCGGCCGTCGGCCGACGGATCGCGGGCGAGGACCGCCCGCCATTGGGCATCGTGCGCTCTCATCGGCCGCACGATACCGCCAGCGCGGCGGGGCGCGCCATCCGTTTCCTGCGCCCGAATCCGCCCGCGGCGCGCGCTAGTCGAAGAGATGCTCGCCGTATTCCGCTTCGCGGAGCTTCGCCTGTGCGGCGGCGAGCCGCGCGATCGGCACCCGAGGCGCGGAGCAGGAGACGTAGTCGAGCCCGAGGAAGTGGCAGAAGCGGATCGAGTCGGGATGGCCGCCGTGCTCGCCGCAGATGCCGACCTTGAGCCCCGGGCGGGTGCCGCGACCCCACTGGACCGCGAGCTGCATCAGCCGGCCCACGCCCTTCACGTCGAGCACCTCGAAGGGGTTGTCGCGCAGGATGCCGGTCTC
The DNA here is from genome assembly GCA_026417035.1 of Burkholderiales bacterium. Taxonomy (GTDB): domain Bacteria; phylum Pseudomonadota; class Gammaproteobacteria; order Burkholderiales; family SG8-39; genus JAOAEA01. The sequence goes on along the minus strand of JAOAEA010000055.1, from coordinate 4,239 downwards.
GTTGTACATCGGCAGGAACTTGTTCTCGGCGTCCTCGCGCGAGAACGAGAACGTCGCCTGCGTGAGGTCGTTCGTCCCGAACGAGAAGAACTCGGCGACCTCGGCGAGCCGCGCGGCGCGCATGCACGCGCGCACCACTTCGACCATGCTGCCGAACCGGAACTCGAGCCGCACGCCGTAGCGGGACTCGACGTCGCGCTGGATCTCGTCCACCATGAGCTTCACGCGCTTCAGCTCCTCCACGGTGCACACCTGCGGCACCATGATCTCCGGACGCACCGCCACGCCCTCCCGCAGGCACTCGGCGGCGGCCTCGAGGATGGCGCGGATCTGCATCGCGTAGATCTCGGGGTAGGTGAGGCCGAGGCGCACGCCGCGGTGGCCGAGCATCGGGTTCACTTCCTGCAGGGCGTTCACCTTCCGCAGCAGCGCCTCCTTGCGCTCGAGGAGGTCGTCGTCGCGCCGGGCGGCCCGGTAGCGCCCGAGCGCCTCCTGCAGCCGGTCGAGGTGCGCGAAGTGCTCCTTGTGCAGGTCGGGATCGAGGAGCTTCAGCGTCGCGGGCAGCTCCTCCATGCTGCGCATCGCGCGCTTCAGGCCGCGCAGGTGCTCGATCTCGAACGCGAGCTGCGAGGCCGTGGGCAGGAACTCGTGGATCGGCGGGTCGAGCAGGCGCACGGTGACCGGCAGCCCCGCCATCGCCCTGAAGATCCCGGCGAAGTCGGCGCGCTGGATCGGCAGCAGCCGGTCGAGCGCGGCGCGGCGCTCGGCCTCGTTCTCGGCGAGGATCATCTCCTGCACGATCGGCAGCCGGTCGGCCTCGTTGAACATCCGCTCGGTCCGGCACAGCCCGATCCCCTGTGCGCCGTAGCGTTGCGCACGCGCGGCGTCGCGCGGTGTGTCGGCGTTGGCGAACACCCCGAGGCGCGCCGACTCGTCCGCCCACGCGAGGAGCGTCGCGAGCTCGTCGAAGAACACCGCCTCGACCGTCGGGATCGCGCCGGCGTAGACCCTGCCGGTGGTGCCGTCGATGGTGACGAGGTCCCCCTCGTGCAGGGTGGTGTCGCCGACCTTCGCGAGCCGCTCGCGCACGTCGATGCGGATGGCGTCGCAGCCGGAGACGCAGGGCTTGCCCATGCCGCGCGCCACCACGGCGGCGTGCGAGGTCTTGCCGCCGCGGGAGGTGAGGATCCCCTGCGCCGCGAAGAAGCCGTGGATGTCCTCGGGCTTGGTCTCCTCGCGCACCAGGATGATCTTCTCGCCGAGCTTGCCGCGCAGCTCGGCCGTGTCCGCGTCGAAGACGATCTTCCCGGAGGCGGCGCCCGGCGAGGCGGCGAGCCCCTGCGCGAGCGCGACCGCCTTGTAGGAGGGGTCGAGCGTCGGCACGAGCAGCTGCTCGAGGAGCGCCGGGTTGATCCGCGTCAACGCCTGCTCGCGGGTGATCAGCCCCTCGCGGTGCATCTCCACCGACGTGACGACCATCGCGCGGGCGTTCATCTTACCGTTGCGCGTCTGCAGGCAATAGAGCCGCCCGCGCTCGATGGTGAACTCGAAGTCCTGAACTTCCCGGTAGTGGGACTCGAGGCGGTTGCGGAGCTCGAGGAGCTCCCGGTAGAGCGCCGGCATCTCCTGCTCCATCGCCGCGATCGGCTTCGGCGTGCGGATCCCGGCGACGACGTCCTCGCCCTGCGCGTTCACGAGGTACTCGCCGTAGATCGCGTTCTCGCCGGTGCCGGGGTTGCGGGTGAAGCCGACGCCGGTCGCCGAGTCCTCGCCCATGTTGCCGAACACCATGGTGCACACGTTGACGGCGGTGCCGTTCGCCATCTCCTTCGTGATGCGGAACTGGCGGCGGTAGTCGATCGCCCGCTTCCCCATCCACGACCGGAAGACGGCGGCGATCGCGATCTCGAGCTGCTCCCAGGGATCGGTGGGGAAGGGCGCGCGGGTGTGCCGCGCCACGATCGTCGCGAACTCGTTCGCGAGCTCGCGCAGCTGCTCGGCGGTGAGGTCGACGTCCTGGACGGCGCCCGCGCGCTGCTTGGCCGCGGCCATGGCCTCGTCGAAGGCCTCGTCCGGGACGCCGAGGGCGATCTTGCCGAAGAGCTGGATGAAGCGCCGGTAGGCGTCGTAGGCGAAGCGGGGGTTGCCGGTCGCTTCGATGAGCCCTTTCAGCGTCGCCGGGTTGAGGCCGAGGTTCAGGATCGTGTCCATCATCCCCGGCATGGACATCGCGGATCCCGAGCGCACCGAGACGAGCAGGGGGTTCGTGGCGGCGCCGAAGCCCTTGCCGGTCTTGCGCTCGACCGCCCGGACGTGGCTGCGCACCTCGTCCATCAGCCCGTCGGGCAGGCGGTTCGCCTCGAGATAGGCGAGGCACGCCTCGGTGGTGACGACGAAGCCCGGCGGAACGTTCAGCCCGATGCGGGTCATCTCGCAGAGGTTGGCGCCCTTGCCCCCGAGCAGCATCTTGTTCCGGCCGTCGCCCTCTTCGAAGGCGTAGACGAACTTCCTCGCAACCATGGATTCACCCTCGAGTTCGAAGCCCGCGCGCGGCCCGGCGCCGCGGCGACGCTTGCATCAAGGATAGGGCCGGGGGAACACCCGCAATCTGATCCGCGTCAAGTCGGGCGGCGGAAGCCCGGTGCCGGGCCGGGGCGGGTCGCCGGCGTGCGGGGACGGGCGTACGGGCGCCGCCACGCCCGCTCGCGACACGCGCCTGCGGCGCGGGATCGCCGCGCTCGCTGTACGCGCTCGCGAGGACGCGCCTGTGGCGCGTCACTCTTTCGGGCGGAGGTCGAGCACGCGCTTCGCCTTGCCCTGCGAGCGCTCGACGCGCCCGGGCTCGACGACGTGCACCTGGGTGGTGACGCCGATGTAGGACTTGATGTGGTGCTCGAGGAGCGCCTCCTCGGCTTCGCGCTCGGCGGCGGAGAGCCTCCCGCCGAGGTCCGCGCGCATCTCGACGATCACGTCGAGGGTGTCGAGGCGCCCCTCGCGGCGGAGCTCGAGGATGTAGTGGGGCGAAAGGCGCGGCTGCTTGGTGATCATCTCCTCGATCTGCGTCGGGAACACGTTCACGCCGCGGATGATCATCATGTCGTCCGAGCGCCCGGTGATGCGCGCCATGCGGCGCATCGTGCGCGCGCTGCCGGGCAGGAGCCGCGTCAGGTCGCGCGTGCGGTAGCGCACCACCGGCAGCGCCTCCTTGGTGAGCGAGGTGAAGACGAGCTCGCCCTCCTGGCCGTCGGGGAGCACGGCGCCCGTCTGCGGGTCGACGATCTCGGGGTAGAAGTGGTCCTCCCAGATCGTGAGCCCGTCCTTGGTCTCGATGCACTCCTGGGCGACGCCGGGCCCGATGACCTCGGAAAGGCCGTAGATGTCGATCGCGTCGAGCCCCATGCGCTTCTCGATCTCCTCGCGCATGCCCTCGGTCCAGGGCTCGGCCCCGAAGATCCCGACGCGCAGCGAGCAGGCGCGCGAGTCGAGGCCCTGGCGCTCGAACTCGTCGGCGATCGCGAGCATGTAGGAGGGCGTCACCATGATGATGTCGGGCCTGAAGTCGTTGATGAGCTGCACCTGCCGCTCGGTCATCCCGCCGCCGAGGGGGATGACCGTGGCGCCGAGGTACTCGCCGCCGTAATGCGCGCCCAGTCCCCCCGTGAAGAGGCCGTAGCCGTAGGCGACGTGGATCTTGTCGGTGGAGCGGCCGCCGGCGGCGCGGATCGAGCGCGCCATGACGGCCGACCACGTCTCGATGTCCCTGCGCGTGTAACCCACCACCGTCGGCTTGCCCGTGGTGCCGCTCGAGGCGTGCACGCGCACGACGTCGTCCATCGGGACGGCGAACATGCCGAACGGGTAGTTCTCGCGCAGGTCGGCCTTGGTCGTGAACGGGAACTTCGCGAGATCCTCGAGCGAGCGCAGGTCACCCGGGTGCACCCCCGCGGCGTCGAACTTGCGGCGGTAGTGCGGCACGTTCTCGTACGCGTGCGCGAGCGACCACTTGAGGCGGTCGAGCTGCAGGGCGCGCAGCTCGTCGATGCTCGCCTTCTCGATCGGCTCGAGCTGGTTGCGGTCGGTGGTCATGTCGTTCTCCTTCTCCTTCAGCGCACCGCGCCGGTGCCGCGCGCGGCACGCCCTCACACCCGCTCGATCACCATCGCGATGCCCTGGCCCACGCCGATGCACATCGTGCAGAGCGCGTAACGGCCCCGCTTGCGCGCGAGCTGATGCACCGCC
>JAOAEA010000054.1:23166-25987 GCA_026417035.1 Burkholderiales bacterium | reverse complement strand
GTGCCGAGCGCGGGCCCTGTAGCCCCGAGGCCAAAGGGCCACGTCCGGAGGGCAGGCCGCAGCAGCCCCGGCCCGAGCGCCCCGAGCGCGGGCCCCGGCCGGAGGCGCCCGCCACCCCCGTGGCCGCGGCAGCCGCGGCCGCGCCGGCGCTCGCCGAGGGCGCGCCGCTGGGCGAAGCGGCAGGACAGGAAGCCGAACGGCGCCGCCGCCGCCGCCGTGGCCGGGGCCGTGGCGCGGAAAGACAGCCCGGCGAGGCCCCGCGCGCCGGCGAGGCCATGAGCGTTTCGACCGAGGTCGTGGCGCCTGCGATGACCTCGGTCGTCCTCCACGAAGAGCCCGCCGCCACCCGGGGCGCGGAGACGGTCACCCTGCCACCGGGCGAGCCCGCGCCGGAGGTGCTCGAAGCGGTGGCGGCCGAGGCGGTCACGCCCGCCGCGGTCGAGGAGCGGGAAGCGATGCCGACGCCCGCACCCGCTGCCGGGGGGGCCGGGCCGGAAGCCGGTCCGCGAGCGGCCAAGGCGCCCGAGCCCGCGCCCGCGGCGGTCGCGAGTGCGGATCTCGAAGCCGTCCTACGGGATAGCGGCCTGGTGATGGTCCAAACGCGGCCCGATCGGGTCGCCGCAACGCCCGAGCCCGTCGCGGAGGCGCCAGCCCCGCGCGTCCGCCGCGAGCGCCGCCCGCCGCCCGCAGACCTCGGCGCCCCGCTCGTCCAGGTGGAAACCCGGAAATAGCGGCCCGCGCCCGTCGGCGAAAAACGCCCCGTCCCCGCGGGGCGTTTTCGTTTCAGGGCGCGCGCCTCCCGGCTTGCAGCGCTGCGATGAGCCCGCGCGAGGCGTCCTCCAGCAGGTCGAGGACGGTTTCGAAACCCAGCGCGCCGCCGTAGTAGGGATCCGGCACCTCGAGGGTAGGCGCGCAGCGGGCGTACTCGAGCATGAGCGCGAGCTTGGGCGCGGCCGCCGGCGGCGCGAGCCGCGCCAGGTACGCGCGGTTCTCGAAGTCCATCGCGAGGATGAGGTCGAAGCGCTCGAAGTCGGCGTGCTCGACGCGCCGCGCGCGGATCCGCGAGAGGTCGTAGCCGCGCTTCGCCGCAGCGGCCTGGGCGCGCGGGTCCGGGGGCTCGCCGATGTGAAAGGCGTGCGTGCCGGCCGAATCCACGCGCACGCGCCCGGCGAGCCCGGCGTCCGCCGCCATCCTGCGGAACACGCCCTCCGCCGTCGGCGAGCGGCAGATGTTGCCCATGCACACGAAGAGCACGCTGCAGGAGTCGACCGTCATCGCCCTGTCATCCGCGCAGCGCGCCAGACCAGCCTCGCGCATCCGTTTCCCATGCCTCGGAGTTTAATGTCCCTGCGGCGAGAAGGGTGCTTCGCCCTGGTGCACGAGAGGGTTGCGAAGCTTGACGTATGTCAACCGCCCGAAGCCCTCGGACGACATAGTGTGACCGTGGACTCGCCACGCATCCCGCCCGAACAGCAGATCGCCGCCATCGTCGCCGCCCATGGGGCCGACCCGACACGGCTCCTCGCGATGCTGCGCGCAACGCAGGCGGCCTCTGGGCGGGTCGGCGGCGCGGAGATCGACGCGCTCGCGGCCGCGCTCGGCATCCCCCGCGTGCGGGTCGAGTCCACTGCGAGCTTCTACCACCTGCTGCACGCGCGCCCGCACGGGGCCTACGAGATCCTCTTCTCGGACAACGTCGTCGACCGCTTCGCCGGCAAGGACGAGTTGCTCTCCTACCTGTGCGAGCAGCTCTGGGTGGAGCCGGGAAAGCTGTCCGAGGACGGGCTCGTCTACATCGACAGCACCTCCGACACCGGCATGGGCGACCACGCCCCTGCGGCGCTCGTGAACGGCCGCGCCCTGCCCGCGCTCAACAAGAATCGTCTCGACCTCGTCGCCGGCCTGATCCGCGAGCGCCGTCCGCTCGCGGACTGGCCGCCAATGCTCTTCGACGTGGCGCTCAACGTGCGCAAGGGCGGGCCACTGCTCGCCGAGCCGTTCGCGCCGGGCGCGGCGCTCGCGCGCGCCGCTGCGCTCGGGCCCGAAGGCGTGCTCGCCGAGCTCGACGCCGCGAACCTGCGGGGGCGCGGCGGCGCGGGCTACAAGGCCGCCTGGAAGTGGGCGTCGTGCCGCAAGGCCCAAGGCAAGGCCCGTTACGTGATCTGCAACGCGGACGAAGGCGAGCCGGGCACGTTCAAGGACCGCGTGCTGCTGCAGGCCCAGCCCGACCTCGTGGTCGAGGGCATGACGATCGCCGGGCTGGTGCTCGGCGCGCGCCGGGGCTTCATCTATCTGCGCGGCGAGTATCTCTACCTCCTCGACGCGCTCGAGGCGGTGCTCGCGCGCCGGCGGGCCGCGGGACTGCTCGGCGCGCGCATCCTCGGCACGCCCGGCGCCGATTTCGACATCGAGATCGCGCTCGGCGCGGGCGCCTACGTGTGCGGCGAGGAGTCGGCCCTGATCGAGTCGCTCGAGGGCAAGCCGGGCAAGCCGCGCAACCGCCCGCCCTATCCCGACCGCTCGGGGTTCCTCGGCGAGCCGACGCTCGTCAACAACGTCGAGTCCTTCGCCTGCGCGGCGCGCATCGTGGAACGCGGCGCGGCGTGGTTCGCGGCGATCGGCACGGAGCAGTCGGCCGGAACGAAGCTCGTCTCGGTCTCGGGGGACTGCCGCCACCCGGGCACCTACGAGTACCCCTTCGGTGTCACGATCCGCCAGGTGCTCGCCGACTGGGGCTTTGACTCGGACCGCATCGACGCGCTGATGGCGTGTGGCGCGGTCCGTCAGAGGTAGCCGACCCCGCACCCCTTAGATGCTGTCT